>CBDUOH010000094.1:0-7189 GCA_965368815.1 uncultured Acidimicrobiia bacterium | reverse complement strand
CAGAGCACTGCCTCGACACGGCAGGGGTCACTGGTTCAAATCCAGTATCGCCCACCACCGGGATAGCCCTGGTATTGCTGGGTTCTCCAGTCGTATCAAGGGCTATCCGCCCTTCCCAGATGGCGTGTGCGTCGCGATTTTAGGCATCCAGGAAGTCGATCAATTCCTTGAATTCGTGCGTCTCGTCACCAATGAACCGACAACAGCAGGCGAGCGGGGCGATCGCGATCAGCGTTGCGGCTGCAGACACCGAGGGTTGCGAGTCATGTCACCGTTGTTCGTCGCATGGACATGGCGTTGACGGACACGATGACGGTGGATAGCGACATCAGGATCGCCCCTACGGCGGGGGAGAGGAGGATGCCGGCTGCGATGCCCACACCTGCGGCCAAGGGAATCGCGATGACGTTGTATCCGGTCGCCCAGCCGAGGTTCTGGAGCATTTTGGATCGAGTGAGGCGCGACAGGCGCAGGGCCTTTGCAACACTGACCGGGTCATCGTCGACGAGCACGAGGTCTGCCGACTCGATGGCGACGTTGGTTCCCGCTCCGATTGCTATGCCGAGATCCGCCTCCAGAAGCGCTGGCGCGTCATTGATGCCATCACCAACAAATGCGACCTTTCCCTCGGCTTGGAGTGCATGCACCAGCTGGGCCTTTTGCCCCGGGCGCACGCGTGCGTGGTAGCGCTCGATGCCCAGGTCGGCAGCGACCGTTCGGGCGACGGCTTCGGAGTCGCCGGTGATCATTACGGCGGTGATTCCCATCTCAGCGAGCTCGGAAACGGCGGTTCGTGCCGACGGACGCACACGGTCCGCCAATGAAATCACCGCGACCAGCTCGCCGTTGCTGCCGAGGGCCACAGGAGTGTCCCCGCGATCGCCTGCGCTGGCGAGGGCAGCCTGGAGCTCAGCGCTTGTGGAGTCGATCGAGCCCACGATCCATTCGGGTTTCCCGAGCTTCCATGACTCGCCATCGACCGTTCCGATGATTCCTTCTCCTGCCACCGCTGATACATCGGTGGCGACCAGCGTCGGCCGCCCGACGTCTTTGGCTTTTTCCACGATGGCTGCCGCAATCGGATGTTCGGAGTTTCGCTCCAAGGCGGCCGCGATGGCGAGCGCTTCATTGTCGCCGATAGTCGATGTGATCGTGGATACACCAAACAGTCCCTCGGTAAGGGTGCCCGTCTTGTCGAACGCAACGAACTGGATGGCGCGTCCACGCTCGAATGCCTCACGGTTTCGCACGAGTACCCCATTGTTGGCAGCCATGGCAGTTGCGTTGGCGGTCACGAGAGGAATCGCGAGACCCAGCGCATGAGGACACGCAATGACGAGGACGGTCACCATCCGCGTTACCGCAAACGTGGGGTCGTCGTCGATTGCGAGCCACACAAACAGGGTCGGGATTGCAACGCCGATGGCGATGAAAGTGAGCCAACCGGCAGCGCGATCGGCAAGCACCTGGTATCTACTCCGAGACGTTTGTGCATCTGCAACAAGCCTCATTACTTGGGACAACGCGGTGTCATCGCCAACGCGTGTGATCTCAATGGTTACGACTCCTTCACCGTTGATCGAACCTGCGACCATTTCGGAACCGTTGTCCTTCGACACCGGTTTCGATTCGCCCGTCAGAAACGCTTCATTGGCAGACGTACGACCATCAATCACCTTCCCATCCATGGGGACCTGTTCTCCGGGTCTGATGACAATGCGATTCCCGATCTCAAGGGAGGACACTTGTACGTCAGTGGTTTCGTTTCCGTCGGTCAGAAGATGGGCGGTATCAGGGACCAGTTTCGCCAATTCGTTGAGTGCAGAGGAAGCGGATCGAACGGACCGCATCTCGATCCAATGCCCGAGAAGCATGATGTCAATCAGCGTCGCGAGTTCCCAATAGAAGTCCATGCCCGGAAACCCAAGCGTGACAGCGATTGAGAACACGTAAGCAACGGTGATCGCCACGCTTATCAGCGTCATCATGCCCGGTCGACGCATCCGTAGCTCTGGCAACGCGCCCTTCAGGAACGGGCCACCACCGTAGAAGAACAAAATGGTCGCAAGAACCGGCGTGATAGCTTCGGAAACGGCGAATGATGTCGCTGAGTACCCCAGCCAGGTTTGAATCTGATCCGAGTAGTACAAGATGGGGATCGTGAGCAACACGCTGACGAGCAATCGATCCCTGAACATCTCTGGGGAATGCCCCTCATGTTTGTCGTGGGTCTCGCCGTGCTGGGAATGGGTTGGCATCTCGGTGCGTCCGTGTGCCGAATGTGTCATGCCGTCCTCTCTACAAAAGTCATGAACCGCCGTGGCCTTGCTGATTCGGTTGTGATATCCCGCGAGGCTTGAACATCTACGATTGTACGTCGTAGCTGACGGAGCCCGGAGGTTCGATTCGCTGCTCTCAGGTCGAGTTCTTGCCGGTTTCCTACATTGCGTCGTAGTATGGCGGTGCGCCACATCCCAGGGAGAGTATTCGTGCCAAAACCCCCGTTTCTCGAAAACGCAATCATGGACGTTCTTTGGGATACCGACGAATGGCTCACCCCGAGCGGGGTACAGGAACGACTCCCTGAGGAGCGCAGAGTCGAATACACCACCGCAATGACGGTCCTGGCTCGACTCTGGAAAAAGGGCCGCCTCGTGCGCGAGCGCGCTGGCAGGGCATACGCGTACCGTCCCGTGTTGAGCCGCACCGAACACGCCGCTCGGCGAATGGAAGAGATTCTTGAGACAGCAGGAGATCGTTCGACCGCGCTCGCTCGATTTACCGAGCAACTTTCAGCCTCTGAACGCAAGAAACTGATGTCGTTTCTGGAGTCCCAATGATTCGTGAGGTCCTTCCTGAGCTTCTTGTGATCGCCACCGCCTCCCTGGTTGCGCTCCCATTGTTGGCGCTTCGAGTGAAGAACGCCTTCCGCCCAGTTGAACTCACCCGATACAACGCCGTAACCATGACAAGTGGGTTCACGTTTCTGCTGGTCGCACTCGTGTTGTGCGCGGCGCCGCTTGTTGCTTCGATCGGTGGCGGTTCGGTGATCAGCCGCCATTTCTTCCCGGGCGGCACGACAGTTGGCTGGATCTCGGCTGCCGGGGCAGCTGCATTGGCCACGACCCTCGTTGTCGGTCTCAGGCGAGCATGGAGTGTTGAGCACAGACTTCGTATCGAACCTGGAATCGGCAGGCACCGCGATTGCGGTTCGTATGACCTCGTCGTGCTGGAGCTATCTCAGCCCCTTGCTTACGCGATTGGTGGAAAGCTTCCGCAGGTGGTGATTACGACTGGGCTAACCGACCTCTTGGACGAGCGTGAGGTCGCCGCCGTTGTTCAACACGAATGGGCTCACATCTTGCTCGACCATCGACCGCACTTGATTCTCGTCGGTATGCTCAAACCGCTCGCCGCGGTCTTCGCTCCGGCGCGGAGACTCATGGATGCCGCCTTACTGGCACTTGAAGCTGCGGCAGATTCGAGATCAACAGATAGTGTCTCGACGCGCAGTGCGCTTCTGAAGCTGAGCAGCGTTCCTGCCCCCGTCGGGATTGCGGCATTCACTGCCGGCGACATCGCGGCACGACTCGAAGCGATAGCCGCGTCGGATGCGACGGTCGACACCCGGATGCGCGCACTGATGTGGGGGATGGCGGCAGTCCTCGTCGCAATCTCCATGGTGAATCTCGTCGTATTTTGGATCTGAGTCCGCTCCACCGGTAGGTGCAATCACATGGCCAGGAAAACTCGACGAATACTCGCCGCCACGTTGCTTGGGGGAGCTGTTGCGCTTTCGGGAGCCATCCCTGCTCTGGCTCACGTAGAGCTTGTGTCGAGCACCCCGGGCGCAGACACAGAGGTTGCGACCGCGCCAGCGACCATCGAACTGATCTTCTCGACATCGGCGGAACCTGCCGGCTCGGGTGTTGTTCTCGTGAATTCCTCCGGTGCCGAGGTAGATGCGACCGTGGACCAGCCCGGCCCTGAACAGATCATTGTGACGCCACTTCAGGAGCTCGATGGTGGTCGATACTCGGTCATGTGGACTATGAAGGCTGGCGACGCGCACCCGAAGTCTGGCTCGATCGCGTTCCTCGTGACTGTTCCGAGCGGTGGGGGCGTTGCGTCAGACCCGACCGATGATGGTGAGACCTTCGGGTCCGCGCCTTCGGCCGTCGCGGAAGCTGCGGCCGATGCACCATTCCGACTGGAGGCACCGAACACAACGTCGGGCGATTGGCTGTCGCGAATCGGGCGCTGGGCGGCGATGCTCGGAGCATTGGTCGGTATCGGCGCCTTCACCTTCGCAGCCACGGCCCTTATCGGGACAAGAAGAGAAGTCCAGGAAGCCGGATACTGGATACGACGGGCTGGCGTTGTCGTGATCGCTGGCACGGTCGCCGAGATGCTCGGCATGTCCATCCTCACAGCCGGATCAACATTCGGCGGACTTGCGCCGTCATCGATATTCGAGGTGTTATCAGGGGCCTTTGGTATCGCGATCGTCCTGAGGCTGGTCGCCGGAGTCCTCATGGTGCAAGGGACCGCCATCCGCACCTCGCGAGCCTCGACGCCCGTGGTTGATCCGATCTCGTTACTCGGCGGACCTGACCTCGTAACGGCTTCGACGACAATCACCCTGGAGCGTCCTGAGACTGCCCCCACCCATCGTCTCGACCTTCAACATTCCATGGGAGCCGTGATGGGAACAGCGCTCATTGTTGTGTCGTATCTGTTCGACGGCCACACCGTGACCGCGGCTCCTGCACCGATTGTCAGGGTCGCCAACGTCTCGCACGTGATGGCGGCAGGCGTCTGGCTCGGAGGGGTCCTGTTGCTGGGTGCGACACTTACCTCGCGGTGGCGGCGTTCGGTGGCCCTTGACGCCGCGCACATGGCAGTCCGGTTTTCACGGGTCGCATCAGTCGCCGTGGCGGGCGCCGGCGTAGCTGGCGTGGCCCTCACGTGGTCGATTCTCGATTCGGTTTCTGAGATGTACACCACTCCGTGGGGCCGGCTGTTGGTAGTCAAGGTTCTCACCGTCGGTATTGCCGCTGGTATCGGCGCGTACAACCACTTCAAGGTGGTTCCTATCCTTGAGAACAACCCCGACGATGACGAAGTGTCTCAGCGGTTACGTAGGCTCGTTCGAGTCGAAGGCGTGATCCTCCTATTCGTTGTGGCGGTAACCGCCGTATTTGTCGGGGTTGCATCATGATTCGGAAGAACGCTGCATGGGTTGTCATCGTCGCTCTGGTGGTCGTCATTGTCATAGGCGTGGTTGCCTTCGGCGATGCGCCGCCAGAGGAACCGGGCGCACCGGCCGCGCCACTTGATCCGGGCCTCGTTGCTCTCGGCGAACCGTTGTACCAAGCGAACTGTGCTACTTGCCACGGGACCGACCTGCGAGGAACATCGAACGGGCCGTCCCATCTGTCGGTCGTGTACGAGCCGAACCATCACGGCGATATCGCGTTCATTCTGGCCGCACGAAATGGTGTCGAGGCCCATCACTGGCCGTTTGGCGATATGCCGCCCGTCCCCGGATTGTCCGATGAGGACCTCGCAGCGATTGTCGCGTACGTGCGTCACATCCAGCGTGCAGAAGGCTTCGAGCCGTACCCGCCGTGAGGGTCCATCACGAGTTGATGACGACGCTCCCTTTCATGCCCGCTGCATAATGCCCAGGCTGATGGCAGCCGAACAGTATTGGGCCTGACTCTTTGAAGTGCCAAGTCATGGTTTTTGTCTCGCCGGGCTCGAGAGAAAACACGTTGGGTTCGTCGTGCATCTCCATGTTGCCACCCATCTCGGCCATCTCGGCCTCGTGTTCATCCTGCAGTGCGGAATCACCGAGCGTGAAGTCATGAGGGATTGCTCCGGTGTTCGTCACCTTGAATGTCACCGTTTCCCCGGCTTCGACAATCACGCTACTTGGCGAGAACGAGAAATCGTCGTTGGCTGCTATCTCGATTGTCCGATCAGCCGCAGATGCGTCCATGGGATCGCCGAACGGGTACTCCGCTGACTCTCCCATGTCCATGCCGTCAGCCATCGTCGAACTCACCACTGGTTGGTCGGTAGCTCCGGAGTCAGAGCTACAGGCGGCCGTGGTCACGAGCAGCACGATGAGGGCAATGCCAGCCGGGATTCGATACTTGTTACTGGCTGCAATCGTCATCATGCTGGATCCTTCTGGTGTGCGTATCGCTGACAATTCGGTTCACAGCTCAAGAGTGGCTGTATGGACCGCTTCCGTGGCCCATACTACGACATAGCATAGTAGTTGGCAACACGAAGCCCGGGATGGTGGGTGAGGATGCCAGGCCGGCTCCAGATCGCGAACGCGGTGACGTATGTCAATGCACGGGCGAAGAGGGTCGGACGCCGGGGGCAAACGCTTCACGGCGCCCTGGCAGAGCTAGGCGGTGTGTGCCGCCCTTATTGCCTGCAGGTAATGAAGCGACGACACCTTGTTGTCGAGTCCGTAGAACTCGAGTACAACGGGTCCGTCAAATTTCCGATCCGCCAGAGCCTTGAGGGCAGGTTCCCATTCCACGACAGGTTTTTCGTCGGGTCCTGTCGACAGTGGGCGGTGATCGGCCCCGTCGCGTACATCATGGCAATGGACGACGGCGATTCGGTCGCCGTACTTTTCCACGAACTCGACGAGTGGCCGTCCCATGCGCGCCCAGTGGCCGCCATCGAAGCAGATCGACGTATCGAACTCCTCGGCCAGCAGCGCAGTGCCTTGGAACTCCGTGAGCAGATTCTCGAGACACAGGGAGCGTGAAGGGACCTCGTCGGTGAGCGCGCGCAAGCTCTTGCGAGACTGTTCGATGATGCGTTCCATCAGCTTGGCCTTGGTGGCGCTGGGAAACGTCGGATCATCGTCGATCACAAGCGCTGCCCATGGCCATGCCCCATTGATGTGCACGACGACGTGCTCAACGTTGAGCGGGCGCACCGCCCTGATGGCCTTCAGGCTTGACGCGACGCTGGCCCTCCGCACATCTTCGTCGAGGCTCTCGAGCATGACACCGAAGTACTCGGACAAGTGCAGCGAAACGGTGAGGCCCAACTCGCGCTGTTTGTCACCCAGTCGCTCCATTGCTTCGGTCGCCATGACGGACGAGTCGTACATGAACATGTCGGCTCCGAGCTCGACATGCTCGAAGCCGAGTCG
>CBDUOH010000093.1:0-7206 GCA_965368815.1 uncultured Acidimicrobiia bacterium | reverse complement strand
CGGTACATATACTCACCGCTCGCCCAGAATCCCCGTTATCGGAGTACCGATGACCACGTCCAGACGAAGACTTGCACTGTTCATCGCGGTGCCACTGCTGTTGCTGTTCCTGCCTTTGTCGATCTACTTCGTCGATTCGGCCGCCGCCTCGGACAAGGTCGCGAGGAACGTCAGCATTGAGGGAACGGACGTGTCGCGATACACCGAGCAAGAGGCGGCAGCCGTCGTCGACACCCATGCCGACACGCTTGCTTCCACGATGATCACCGTCGAGATCAATGGGCATGAGTTCACGCTTGATCCAGCTGATGTCGGGGTCGCTTTCGCTCGGGACGAAGCCATCAGTCAGGCCATGTCCGAGAACAAGGACGGACTCTCCGGCTGGATCCGGGCGTTCTCCACCGAGGTCGACGTGCCGATCCACGGCACGATCGATCAACAGATGCTCAACAAGGTCATCGCCCAGTGGGAGAGAGACGCGATACCCAATCCCGCATTCGAGGGCGCCGTGACCATCACCGGCCAGACCGCGAAAGCCGAATACCCACACGCTGGCGTCGCCGTCGATCGCGACATCGCATACGACCGCATTTCTGAGGCGATCACAACCGGTTCCACCACAACAGTGGAACTCGTCATCACGGACAGCGAACCGACCCTGACGAACGCAGACATCGATCAGGCCGCCGAACGCGCACAGACGATCATCGATCGCGGAGTGGTTCTCACCAACGACGATTACGGATTCGAGTTCATCGTCAACACCTTCAACATGGCACGCGCGTTGAGCGTCGAGGTGATCACCGGCAAGCCCTCGACCATCGAGTTCGTCATCGATGCCGAGGTGATCGCATCACTCGCCGAGACCCAGCGAGGTGTGTTCGAAGTGCCCCCCGTCGACGCAACCTGGGAGATCGTCCTCGTCGACGATCACGAGCCGTGGGATGAGAACTACGAGATCACCGACAGCCCACTTGAGGATGTCGAGGGACTTCCCGAGAACGACACGATCGAGCTCATCCCGTCCAGGATGGGGACGCACCTGAACGTGGACCTCGTCGTCGAAGCCGCCATGGCTGCTGCATTCGGCGACGGAACCGGAGAACTCGAACTCGAGTACACGGTGGCACCGGAGTTCACGACCGAGGACGCGCTCGCCTACGGAGAGTTGTATGAGGTGTCCGAGTTCACCACCTACAAGCCAGGCGTCAACCGCGCTCACAACATCGACTTGATGGCCGACACGATCGATGGGCACATCGTGTGGCCCGGAGAGACCTTCTCCATCAATGAGTTCATCGGACGGCGCACCCTTGAAAAGGGCTACAAGTACGACTGTGCGATCGTGTCGGGAGAGCTGAGCTGCGAGGACGACCCTGTCAACGTCGGAGGCGGTGTCAGCCAGTTCGGGACGACGATCTTCAACGCGATCTTCTTCGGCTGCTACAAGGACGTCGAGCACCAGCCGCACAGCATCTACTTCTCCAAGTATCCAGAAGGGCGAGAGGCCACCCTCGGCTACCCGAGCCCGGATGTGGCGTTCGAGAACGACACAGAGGCCCCCGTCATCATCAAGACGAGCCACACACCTCGATCGATCACCGTGACGTTCTTCGGGAACAACGGTGGCATCATCTGTGGCTCGGAGCGTTCGGGCCGGTCCGGCGTGACGAGCCCGGTCGTCGATTACCAGACCGACCCGGAGGTCTTCGTGGCCCCGGGCGAGGAGAAGGTGAAATCCACCGGTTCGAAGGGATGGTCCGTCACCGTCACCCGCACATTCAAGGATGCCAGCGGAAACCAGGTGAGAGACCCTGAACCCTTCTTCTGGAGGTACCGGGGCGAGAAGAACGTGATCTTGCTGCATCCGTGCGATGAGCGCGTCGGAGGCAGCGGTGAGTGTCCCGAACCGGTCCCAAGTGTGATCGGCATGACCGAGGCACAGGCGATCGCAGCCATCAACGCGGCGGGCTACACCAACGTGGCCGTCACCTACACCGATGCGCCGGGTCCGTCCGACAGGGTGGTCAACCAGTCCCATGCCGGCGGTTATCCCGATGCAGGTGCGAAGGTGTCGATCACCGTCGACAACACGGATGATCCGCCACCTGACGACTGAATCACACGCGTGTGAGCAAAGCACCGAGTTGTCGGTGCCGATTCCTACAATCGGCTGCACCCATCCACCGTTGGACCCAACCCTCCATGAAGCCCCGTAGAGCCCTGTTCATAGCGGTGCCGATCGCGATCCTCCTGCTGCCGCTGGGCATCTATCTCGCTGATCAGGCTGCCTCCCCCGATGCAATCGCGCGCAATGTGATGGTGTCGGCTGTTCCTGTGGGCGGTCTCAACATTGCTGATGCCACGGTCGCCGTCTCGGACTACGAAGAGAGCCTGAAGGCATCGACGGGAGCATTCACGGTCAACGGTGCGACGTTCAAGCTCAACCCGCTCGAGATCGGTCTCAGCGCCGATGTCCACTCCGCTGTCGAAGCAGCTTCGGTGGCTCGGAAGTCGGGTGGGCCCGTGGCACGGTTCGTTGCATGGATCGTCTCGTTCTCGAAGTCCGAGGACATCCCGCTCGACATCGTGTTCGATGACGATGCCATCGACCGGGTTCTCGATGCCTGGGAAGCAGCAGCGGTACCGAATCGTGCGTTTCCCGGTGGCGTTCTCGTCGACAACGGGGTCGTGACCCCGCAGTACCCACAGGTCGGTGAAGCGATCGACCGGCCGTTCGCCCGCACACAGATCGTCAACGAAATGAGTCGCCTCGACAAGACCGGCGTCGTCGTCCCTGTCGTGCAACAGACCCCGATCCTCACAAACGCAGACATCGATGCAGTGGCAGCCGAACTCACGTTGATGATCGACTCAGCGATCCAGCTCACATCGAGCGATGTCGGGTTCCGTGTCACCTTCTCCCCCGCCGAACTCTCCTCAGCCGCCATCGCACGGGTAACCAACGACGGCGCAACCATCGAGGCGACCTTCGATCCGGATGTCGTGCTTGCCATTCTTGAACCGCGTCGGACCGAGTATGAGATCCAGCCGATCAACGCACAGCTCGACATCAATCTCGAGACTGACGAGATCACCGTGATAGCGGGAAGATCGGGAACACTGCTCGACGTCGATGGGCTGATCGCAGAGATGAAGGCAGCTGCGCTCGGGGGTGGAATCGGAAATTTCCCGCTTCTCGTCGGAGCCGAACCTGATCTGACCACAGCAGAAGCCCAGACCCTGACATCACTCAAGCCTCTCGGCGGGTTCACCACGACCCACCCGGCAAATCAGGACCGAGTGATCAACATCCAGCGGATGGCCGATGAGGTGGACGGCGCCATCGTTCGACCCGGCGACACGTGGTCCCTCAACGATCACGTCGGGGAACGCACCGAGGCGAAGGGGTATGTTCCTGCGCCGGCCATCATCAACGGGGTTCCGTACTGCTGTGACCATCCGGCCAACATCGGCGGGGGCGTCAGCCAGTTCGGGACGACGCTGTTCAACGCCGTGTTCTTCGCGTGTCTCGAGGACGTCGACCATCGACCCCACTCGCTGTACTTCACCAGATACCCGATGGGACGTGAGGCGACGCTTGGGGTTCCCGGCCCCGACGTGAAGTTCCGCAACAACACTGACTCGCCGGTTGTGATCAAGACCGCCTATACCGACACGTCGATCACGGTCAAGATGTACGGCGACAACGGCGGGCTCACATGCACGGATGTCACGTACGAGCCGACCGACATCGTCGAGTTCGAAGAGGAACTGGTGGCCGATACCGAGGACGAGGTCACACCGGGCGAACGGCGACTCGAACGGTCAGGCATCAACGGGTTCTTCGTCCGGGTCGACCGGGTCGTGACTCGGCCGGACGGCTCGAGCGAAACCGACCTGGAATTGTCGTGGCGCTACCGACCGCTGTCCGAGCAATACATCGTTCATCCCTGTGAAGTCACCGGCGAGCCGGTCGACTGCCCCGTCGAGCTTCCGAGCATGTCGAACAAGACATGGGACGAGGCCCTTGCGGAGCTCGAGGCGCTCGGTCTGTTGGCGGCGCGGATCGAAGGGTTCGTCGACGACCCGGCCAAGGACGGTGTCGTACTTGCCCAGGACCCGGCACCAGGAACATGGCTGCCGAAGGGAACAACGGTGAAGCTGACCGTCGGGGTTTTCGACGAGGGGTGACGCCGGGTGCGGCGGCGAGCCACACGGTGGATCGGTACTCGCCAGTCAGACTTCGTCGGTCAGGTTGCGTCGGGGTAGAACAGGAAGAAATCCTCGATGACACTCGAGGTGGACGCCACCACCTCGTCGGGCCACCCGGAGGCTCGTTCGATCACAACGGCGTTCTGGTCGATGTAGACGCGCTTGAGATCCGGGTCCGCCTCGAATATCTCCGCTGCGAGCTTGGCAGGAAAGGTTCCGCTGGCGCCAGCCTCGGCTGCGCTCGCGTACCCTTCACCGTCGGTCCCCGTGAAACTTCGGTTCGTCGCGAACACGACGGAGTTGTCAACCACCGTCGCATTGTCGATTTCTATCCGTTGTCCCACGCGCCCTCCAACTCGTTCGCGGCAACGGCAATGCTAGTGCAGCGGCAACACCGACGGTTTGCCCAGCTCGGAGCTGATTCCATGATCGCTCGAGACACTCACACCTCGGCATCAGGATGCAGCACGTCGCCGGAACCGATCACATGCAGCTTCATCAGGTTGGTCGACGACCTCTGGTTCGGAGGCACGCCGGCGATCATGACGACCCCATCCCCGTTGCTCGCGATACCTCGTCGCACGAGTTCCATTTCGGCAACGGCGATCATTTCGTCGGTTGATTCGACCCGGTCGAGCATCATCGGCGAAACCGCCCCGAGCATCGCCATCGCGCGATAGGTGGACTCGTACGGTGTGAAGGCGTACACATCCGCGTTCGGGCGGTACTTCGACAGCAGCCGTGCCGTTGTGCCTGACTCGGTGAACGCGACGATTGACTCGAGGCCCAGCCGATCGGCTGTGTCGACAGCAGCCTCGGCGGTGGCGGACGCGAAAGCAGCGCCTTCTTCGATCCCGCTCAGATTCTCGGCACGTCCGTAGTCAGGCGAACGCTCCGCCTCGGTGACGATGTCGGCCATCAGTTGGACCGCTCGGGTCGGATACTCACCGATGGCGGTTTCGGCGGACAACATGACAGCATCAGTCCCGTCGATCACGGACCGGTAGACATCGGTCACCTCTGCTCTCGTGGGACGGGGCGTGCGAATCATCGATTCGAGCATCTCCGTTGCGGTTATCGAGATCTTCCCTGCAGCGTTGGTTCGCTTCAGGATCTCGGACTGCGCTCTGGGGACGGACTGGATCGAGAGCTCGACCCCGAGATCACCACGAGCGACCATGGCCCCGGTGCACTCGGGAAGGATGTCGTCGAGATTCATGTAGCCGACAGCGGTCTCGATCTTGGCTATCAGCATCGTGTCACCCGCCACCTCCCTGACCGACCGGAGATCGGCACCCTTGGTCACGAACGACGCGGCCACAGCGTCGACGCCGAGGGCAGCCCCGAACTCAAGATCTCCGACGTCTTTGGATGTGACGACCGGAATGGTGGTCCTCGCACCCGGGAACGCGGCGCCCTTGTGGTCCCGCAACACACCACCCAGGGTCACCAGTGCCTCGATGCTGTCCGAACTGACCTTCGTCGCCTCCAACGAGATGATCCCGTCGGACAGCAGGATCACCCCACCGACGGACATCTCGACCTGGTCGAGATAGGCGACGTGGATCTCGTCGTCCGATCCGATCCCCTCGCCGGGTACGAGCGTCACCGAGGCGCCGTCCTCAAGCACGATGCTGCCACCCGGGAACTCCCCGACGCGGATCTTCGGACCCTGGATGTCCTGCATGATGGCAATCGGACGGTCGAGGTCCGCCGCAACGTTCCTCACCATTTCGATACGGCGCTTGTGGTCGCCATGGACGCCATGCGAGAAGTTGATCCGAGCAACGTCCATCCCGCGCTCGATCAGCTTGGCCACGATGTCAGGGGTGTCCGTAGCAGGTCCGAGGGTTGCGATGATCTTCGTCTTGCGGTGCATTCCCGTCACCTTAGAACAGCACAACCGAGACAGCCCGACACACATGTACGCGCGCGCGGCTGCTCGAACGATCCGACGACCAGCATGCAACAGTGGGGCGCTGTAACATCATGCGTGCGCCCCAAGGGCGTAAATCGAACACCGAAGGAACAAACATGAAGAAGGCAATGAGGCTGTTCGTCATAGCGCTTGCCGTCGCACTCGTCGCGACAGCTTGCGGTGGCGACGACGGCAGCGCCGACCTCGAAGGTCGGACGATCAGGGTTGGCGTGGAGAACGCGTACACGCCATTCAATTTCATCAACGAATCAACGGGCGAAGCCGAGGGCTTCGACTACGACATCTGGAACGAGATCTGCTCCCGCCTCGGCTGCACGGCAGAATTCGTGGAAGCAGGCTGGCCGGCCGTGATCCAGGAGACCGGCGAGGGCGTCTATGACGTGGCGGCCGACGGGATCTCGATCACCGACGAGCGCAAGGAAGTCGTTGCGTACTCGGATGCGTACATGACCACGATTCAGCGGTACATGGTGCGCGCGGACGAGGACCGGTTCACGACCGCTGCGGAATTCGATGCGGGCGACTATCGACTTGGCACACAGGTCGGGACCACGAACTACGAACTGGGTGTCGAACGCGTCGGGGATGCACGCATCGATGCCTACGAGCAGTTCGGCGTCGCCGTTGAAGCGTTGATCCAGGGCGATGTGGACGCAGTCATCATCGATGACGTCGCCGGTCAGGGCTACGTCGGAGCCAATGCAGATTCGACGAAGCTGCTCAGCGACGATCTGCAGTCCGATCCGCTCGGGTTCATCTTCCCCAAGGATTCGGACATCATCGACGCCGTCAACGGCGTCATCGCTGACATGAAGGCCGATGGGACGCTTGATGACCTCATCAAGAAGTGGTTCATCGACTTCTCAGGCTGATCGCCACCGATCAGCCAACGGATCGAGCGAAGGGGTCGGATCATCGGGATCCGGCCCCTTCGCTCGTTGAATCACGGTAAGTTGGCATGTCCCCACTTCCGACGGGATCCCGATGACCGTACAACCACCGATCGCCGATCCGACACCCCCGGGTGCCGAGGTTCGCTATGAATGGTCGGG
>CBDUOH010000092.1:0-7296 GCA_965368815.1 uncultured Acidimicrobiia bacterium | reverse complement strand
AGTCCTTTGGTGGCGAGGTGGTTGAAGGGAACGACGACCGACCCCTGGGTGACCGTGCTGTCGAGCCGCACAGGCAACGACACTGCGTCCCCGATCACGACCACGGAGCCATCCTGGACTGCGAGGACGGAAGCGTCGCGTGGGTTCAGCCGCACGAACGTCTCTGGCACCAAGCCGCTGATCGACGGTGCGTGCCGCGTCGTGACTCCGTCGTCATACAAGGTGGTGGCGAAATGCAGGGTGAAACGATCGGTCACGACAGGAACCGCCTGGTCCGTCGGGATGTAACCGAGGGGTTGTTTCGCATCGCCCTGTGGGACGACAACGCCGAGACCATCCGAGGTGAATACCAGGGAATCCCTCGTGATGCCGCCGTAGGCGGGAGCGACCGTGGCGATCTCCTTGGAGACAGCACCGAGATCGAAGGCCGTCAGTTCGGCGCCCATCGCCGTAGCAATGTCGTTGAGCGCGTCGCGCACGGACTGAGCGCGGCCACGCGGGGGCAATGCAGCGGTGAGGACCTGCACCCGACCTTCGAGGTTTGTTGCGGTGCCGTCGACCTCTCCCCACAGCGCGGCTGGCAGGATGATGTCGGCAAGCCGTGAACTGTCGGTGACGAATGCGTCGAACGCGACGACGAACTCTGCAGCTTCGAGGGCACGCCGCGCAAGGTCCGGATCGGGACAGTCCCTGACCGGATCCGAGCCGGTCAGCACGATGGCCTTGAGATCCCCACGCACGGCGGCGTCGAACATGGCAAGTGTCCCCATCCCGGCTTCCTGTGGAATGAGACCCCACGCCTCCTCGATGGCAGACGCATTGGCAGCGTCGCCTGTCGAGACACGCCCGGGCAGCAGGTTGGGGGCCAACCCCATGTCGAGCGCTCCGAACACGTTGCCTCTCCGGAGCAGGGGCATCAACCTGGCGTTCGGGAGACTGCGGCCGAACGCTGCCACGGATTCTGCGAGGCGAGGGTCCTCCGCAATCGATGCTCGACCGAACAACGTGACGACCGGGCCGACCTCGAAGGTCGCCTTCACGTCGGCAAAATCGCCATCTCCGTTCGCGAGCTTGCGCACGATGTCCTGACCCGACCCGGCGCGGTATCGCACGACGTGGGTGGCAATGCCGTCGAGACCGGTACCTGCGGGGCTCACCACAACCAGGTTCGCGCCGTTGCGGACCGCCTTGCGCACCTTGAGGTAGAGCACCGGGAGCGATTCTTTGAGGTCGGGTCCCCATACGAGAATGGTCCCAGCGCTCTCGAGGTCGTCCACCGTTGCCCTCGGCGTGACTGCTGCGGCGAGCTGTGCCGAGAAACCATCACCCACTTGTGCGTCGATGTGTGGGGTGCCGACAACGACCCGCATGAACTTGGAGAGCGCATACGCCTCCTCGTTGGTGCTGTTGGAGCCACCGATGGCACCGACCTCTGTCCCCTTGAACGAGCCGAGCCGGGCAGCCACGGTTTCGATCGCCTCGGACCAATCGATTTCCTTGAAGTCGTCACCGACACGGAGGAGTGGTGTGGTGACCCTGTCGTCGGCGTGGAGTGCTGCGAACGAGAAACGGTCCTTGTCCGACAACCACCCGTCATTGAGATGATCATTCTCGGCGCCATACACCCGCACAACCTTGCCTCGGCTCGTGTGGATCTCTGCGGTGGAATGCATCGCGTCACGCATGGACACCGAAGGGGTGATCTCGAGATCCCAGGGACGGGCCCTGAAGCGGTAGTCGACCGAAGTCAGGGCACCCACCGGGCAGACCTGCACCGTGTTGCCCGAGAAGTACGACGAGAAGGGCTCATTCGGGAACGTGAGAATCTGGACGTGGTTCCCGCGGTCGTTGAACGTGATGAGTGGGTCGCCTGCGATGTCGTCTGCAACCCTGACGCATCGGTCGCACAACACACACCGTTCCCGATCGAGGAGCACGACGTCCGAGATCGGAATCGGCTTCTCGAACGTCCGCTTGGCTTCGATGAATCGGCTCTCACCGGGTCCGTAAGCCATCGTCTGGTCCTGGAGCGGGCACTCGCCACCTTTGTCACACACCGGACAGTCGAGCGGGTGGTTGATGAGGAGGAACTCGAGCACTCCCTCCTGGGCCTTCTTGACGACATGGGATTCCGTGTCGACGACCATGCCGTCGTTCACGATCATCGTGCATGACGGGACGAGCTGTTTGCCTCGAGGACCCTCGACCTCGACAAGGCACATGCGGCACTTGCCGACCGGTTCGAGCTTGTCGTGGTGGCAGAAGCGCGGGATGTACTCGCCGACCTTTTCGGCCGCGGTGATGAGGCGTTCCCCGGCCTTGACCACATGGCCGACGCCATTGATCGTGATCTCGACGGTGGCCGGGGGTGCGGTCGTGTCAGACAACGGCGGCCTCCATACCCGGGATCTTCGCCTCGACCTCGTCGCGGAAGTACTTCATGATCGACGTGATCGGTGCCGTCGCCGACGGGCCGAGCGGGCAGATCGTCGTCATGGCCGGCGGCCACGTGAGACCGGGGCTGATGTTGTCCGAGATGTCAAGCAGCAGTTCGATGTCCTGGGGTCTGCCACCACCGGAGAGGATGCGTTCGAGGATGTCCTGGAGCCACGAGGTTCCCTCACGACAAGGGGTGCACTGCCCGCACGACTCGTGGGCGAAGAACCGCACGATGCTCAGCGTCGCCTTCACCACGTCGGTCGTCTCGTCCATCACGACAACGGCCCCCGATCCGAGCATCGTGCCGAGCGATGTGACGTCGTCGATGGTCAATGGCGTATCGAGGTGGTCCGGTATCAGCCACGGAGCAGAAGCCCCGCCCGGGATCCACGTCTTGAGTTCGTTGCCGTCCCTGATGCCGCCGCCGATGTCATAGATCAGTTCGCGCCACGACATCCCCATCACGATCTCGTAGTTGCCAGGCTTGTTCACGTGGCCCGACAGCGAGAACATGCGTGTTCCGGCCGACCGTTCGGGGCCGATGGTTGCGTAGGCCAACCCGCCATTGGCGACGATCCACGGGACGTTCGATATCGATTCGACGTTGTTGACGATCGTTGGTCGCGCGTAGAGACCTTCCACGGCGGGGAACGGGGGCTTGAGCCTCGGCTCCCCGCGGCGTCCCTCGAGACTGTTCAACAGCGCGGTCTCCTCGCCACAGATGTAGGCACCGCCACCGAGGTGGATCGACACGTCGAGCGAGAACCCGCTCCCGAGGATGTTGTCACCGAGGAAGCCTGAGTCGTATGCCTCTTCGATGGCACGCTGGAGCCGACGAGCCGGTTTGGGATATTCGCCCCTGATGTAGACGAAGCAACGGTTGACACCGAGGGCATAACTTGACAGGACGATGCCCTCGACCAGTTGGTGCGGATCCCTTTCGAGCAACTGTCGATCCTTGAACGTGCCCGGTTCGGATTCATCTGCGTTGACGACGAGGTACTTGGGGTCGCTGTCGGCAAGGAATCCCCACTTCACGCCCATCGGGAATCCGGCACCGCCCCGGCCACGCAGGTTGGAGGCCTTCACCTCGTCGACGATCTTGGAGGGTTCCATCGACTTGAGCGCCTTCTTGAGCACCTCGTACCCGCCCGTTGCGAGGTATCGGTCCATGGTGTGGGAGTCCGAGGGGTGCGCCTCCATGCGCGTGGTGAGGATCTGAGTCGTCATCGCCCCTCCTTCGTCGATCCGTACGGACCGAACGCAGGGACCGGCGCTATGGCACCGAACGACTCGGTGGGTCCCCAGTCGAAGGAACGTTGGCCACCGAAGAGCTGCTGCATCTCGTCGGCCAGCACCACGGGAGGTTTCGTGTCCCTGAGCCACGCAACAAGCGCGGCGGCCTTGTCGGGTGTCACACCCTCGATGAGTTCATAGTTCACCTGGACCGCCGGGGCTCCGCCGCATGCACCGATGCATTCGACACGCTCGACCGATATGAGGCCGTCGTCGGTTGTCTCGCCGTTTCCGGCGCCCGAGGCCGACGCGACGGATTCGAGCACGTCCTCCCCGCCGAGGAGGTGGCACGAGATCGATGCGCAGACCGACACCAGGTAGGTACCGACGGGTTCCTGCTTGAACATCGTGTAGAACGTCG
Organism: uncultured Acidimicrobiia bacterium; assembly: GCA_965368815.1. Taxonomy (GTDB): domain Bacteria; phylum Actinomycetota; class Acidimicrobiia; order Spongiisociales; family UBA5794; genus UBA5794. The sequence goes on along the minus strand of CBDUOH010000092.1, from coordinate 3,200 downwards.
ACACCGAACGTACTTGGGTGGACGTGACGCCGACCAATTCGGCGACCTGGGCCATGGCCTCCTCGGATGCGTACTCGTGCTCGAGGCTTGCGAGGTACAGCAACGGCATGACGGCTGACCGCTTCTCCGGATAGCTTGCGAGGATTCGGTTGGCTCGCTCCTGGTTCTGTGGTGACCAGCCGGCAATCGGGTTGCTCATCGATCAACATCTCCCAGAACCGGGTCGGTCGAGGCGAGCGACGCCACGACATCTGCGACCAGCGAGTCCGTGAGCATGACAGGTAGCGCCTGCACCGCTGCGAACGACGGGGCCCTCCAATGCATGCGCCACGGGCGGGCGCCACCCTTGGACACGAGGAGGCATCCGAGTTCGCCACGTGGACCCTCGACGGATTGGTACGCGGTGCCTGCCGGCACGACGATCCCCTCGGTGAACAACTTGAAATGGTGGATGAGCGCTTCCATGGACTCATCGATCCGCTTGCGTGGTGGCGGCGTGACCTTGCGATCCTCGGTGCGGTAGTCCCCCTGGGGGATGGTTTCCACGATCTGTTGTGCGATCTTGAGCGACTCTCGCATCTCGTTCATCCGCACGATGTAGCGGTCGAACACGTCTCCGTGTTTGCCGAGCGGAACGTCGAACTCGTATTTGTCGATGCCGCAGTACGGGGCGGCCTTGCGCAGATCCCAGTTGACACCCGACGCACGTGCGATCGGACCGGTGATGCCGTACTGCTTGCACTCCTCGGGCGTGATCACACCGACACCCATGGTTCGATCGAGGAAGATCGGGTTCTCGTTCAGCAGTTCCTCGTACTCGTCGATCCCCTCGTTGACGAGAGCGATCAGGTTGGTGACGTCCTCTTCCCACCCGTCCGGCAAGTCGGCGGCGACCCCACCGACACGTATGTAGTTGTGGTTCATCCGCAGACCGGTGGTCTTTTCGAAGAAGTCGAGACAGATCTCGCGCTCACGCCAGCCGTAGATCATCATCGACAACGCACCGATGTCCATCCCCTGGGTGGCCGCCCACAGGAGATGGCTCGACACACGGTTGAGTTCGGTCATCAACACGCGGATCGCATCGGCACGTTCGGGGACGTCGATGCCGAGGAGCTGCTCGACGGTGAGTGAGTACGCGAGCTCGTTGTGGAACGGCGACAGGTAGTCCATCCGTGTGACGTTCGTGGCCCCCTGCGCATAGTTGAGGGTCTCGGCGGTCTTCTCCATCCCGGTATGGAGATACCCGATGATCGGCTTGACTCGCCGCACCGTTTCGCCCTCGAGTTCCATGTGGAGGCGGAGCACCCCGTGGGTCGATGGGTGTTGCGGTCCCATGTTGATGATCTGGCGTTCCTCGGGAACATCCTCACCACGGGAGAGGTAGTCGTCGTCCACCAACGTGCCTGTCTGCGTGGCGACCGCAGGGTCGAGGTCCTCGGGGAGCATCTCCTGGGCTCCCTCGTCGGTTTCGGATGCAAACGGGAACCGCTCCTCGGTACCGCTCACCCAGACGTCATGCGTGGCGCGACGCGAACTCTCGCCACTCGGCGGCGTTGCGCTCCCGTTCGCTTCCGGCTGTTCGACCACGTCAGCGCCGGTTTCGGTGTTCGTGGTGTCCGTCACAGATCCACGCTCCCGGCTTTGAACTCCACAGGAATCGCCCCGACTGCGTAGTCCTTGCGAAGGGGATGACCTTCCCAGTCATCAGGGAGCAGGATGCGGGTCAGGTCGGGGTGACCGGTGAACTCGATGCCGATCAGGTCGTACGCCTCGCGTTCGTAGAAGTTCGCGCCGACGAACAGATCGGTTGCCGACGGCAGGGTCGGGTCGTCGTATGGGAGGCGCGTCGCGATGACGATTCGGTCGTTCGCCTCCATCGACACGAGATTGATGCCGACCTCGAACCGCGGAGCCTGGGAGAAATGGTCCACGGCATACAGATCGATGAAGAAGTCGAAGCCTGCGTCCTTCATCGCGCCGATCGCGTCGAGCCACGACCCTCGTTCGACCATCGCTCGGTGATACGTGGCGTCCGACGACGCGTGCGCGTGCACGGTCACATCGATCACACCTTCGACGGCCTCGAGCGCGGCCTGCACTACACCGGAGGGGGAAGCCATATCCGCCATCTCACACGACCCCTGTCGAGTTGCGGATCTCGCCGTCCATGATGAGTTGTTGGAGGCTCAGGATCCCGTGCATCAAGGACTGGGGGCCGGGAGGGCAGCCAGGGACGTACATGTCCACGGGCACGACCTGATCGACACCCTGGACGAGGGCGTAGTTGTTGAACATGCCACCCGTCGAAGCACATGCCCCCATCGAGAGGACCCATTTCGGTTCGGCCATCTGGTCGTACACCTGTCGAAGCACGGGGGCCATCTTCTGGGACACACGGCCGGCAACGATCATCAGGTCAGCCTGGCGTGGCGATGCCCGGAACACTTCCATCCCGAATCGTGCAAGGTCGTTGTGTGCGGCGCCGGTTCCCATCATCTCGATCGCACAACAAGCGAGGCCGAACGATGCAGGCCACATCGACTGCGTGCGGGCCCAGTTCACGCCCTTTTCGAGCGTTGTGAGCAGGAACCCGGGTTCCGACGACGGACCGGCCATCAGGCAGCCTCCTCGAGGGACGGCTGGGGTGCCACGACGCGACGGTTCCGTGCCCGGCGGGCGACGTTCCAATCCAACGCCCCGCGTTTCCAGACATAGGCGAGCGTCTCGATGAGCATGAGCATGAAGAGCACGACGGCGCCAACCCCTGCCCATCCGAACTCCTCCATACGGACAGCCCACACGAACAGGAAGATGATCTCGACGTCGAAGATGACGAACAGCATGGCGACGAGATAGAACTTGACGGGGAAGCGATCGACAGGATCCTGGAGCGGCACGATGCCGCACTCGTACGGTGCGAGCTTCTCGGGAGTCGGGTTGTTCGGGGCCAGCTTCTTGGATGCGAAGAGCGACACGCCGGCAAATGCGATGCCGAGCAGGGTCATGAGCGCAATCGGAAGGTAGTCGGCAAGCTCCATATGGTTCTGAGGATACTGAGCCGGTGGTTCGACCCGAAATCATCCGGGGCGTTTCTTGGGTCCCCACGACGCCGGGATGCGGCGTCAATGGATTGTCAGATACAACCAGCCCTAACCTTCACATATGACCACGTCGATTCCGACCGCCACAGTGGCTCG
>CBDUOH010000091.1:0-7575 GCA_965368815.1 uncultured Acidimicrobiia bacterium | reverse complement strand
AAGGCGCACGATGAGCGGACACCCGGAAGACCCCGACCGATACCCGAGCCTTCCGCAAGCCCGGCTCAACGAGATGGTTGCGAGAGGGCTGGAGGCACTCCAGACGCAAGGTGTTCCCGGATTCCCGAAGCTCGCCGACGGTCGCGCCAAGGCTCGGATTGCTTCGCCTGATGAAGGAACGTCGTCCGAACTCAGTGTCAGTGTGATTGCACTTCCTGCCGGGTTCGTCAACCCTGCCCACTCGCACCGGCCTGAGGAGTTGTTGATCGTCCTGCGTGGAAGCGGAAGGGTGATCATCGACGGAGATACAGAGATGGATGTCACCGACGGCGACGTTGCACTCGTCCCTCCGTGGGCAACCCACTCTGTCGTGGCATCCGCAGACGGCCCGTTGCTACTGCTTGCGGTCGTTGCACGGGCAGATGCAGGTGAGGTGGCGAGCGATCGATTGTGAGCGCACGTCGATCGTTGCCGCCTGGCTACTTCAGCACAGAGAATCCGCCATCCACCACGATGACTTGTCCGGTGACGAATGACGCCCGGTCGGACAGGAGGAACTCGATGACCTCCGCAATCTCCTCGGGCTGGGCCATCCGGCCGAGAGCATGTGCGCTTCTTCGCTCTTCCAGATCGAGCTTCCCGCTGGCGGCCGCGCGGGAGATCATCGGGGTCTCGACGTAGCCGGGTGCGACAGCGTTGACCCGTATACCGTGCTCGGCCCACTCGACAGCCGCGGCCCGCGTCATGGACCCGATTCCCGCTTTCGCCACTCCGTAGGGAAGGCGGCCGCTACGGCCGAAGAACATACCGATTGAGCCGATGTTGACGATGGAGCCCCCGCCACCGTGGTCCACCATGGCCCGAGCAACGCTTTGGGCGGCAAAGAACGACCCGTCAAGGTGGACTCCGAGAATCGAGCGCCATTGGTCGACATCGATGTCGATCGCCCGTTCCACCATGTGATTGCCCGCTGCGTTCACAAGTCCCACGATCGGGGCGATCTCGGCCGCGGTCGCGATGGCTTCCTGCACGTTCGAAACCTCCGAGACATCGCACGGAAGCGCAATCACCCCTGGCCGGCGACCGATCGCATCCAGGGTCTCGCCGGGGAGATCCAGAACAGCCACTTGCACCGGCTGCCAACGCTCGAGGATCATCTCCACCACCGCGAGCCCTATTCCGCTCGCTCCACCTGAAACGACGACGCATTTCGGGTCCGTCGACGCGCTCGTGTCAGTCTTCATCATTCTCCCACTGCATGAACCCACCTTGCCCTGAGCCGATGCTAAGCCAAGCGGCCGACGTTGGAGAAACTCGATCGGGCCGTGGGGTGAACCGCGACGTGACGCTGTGCCTCGCTGGCATCAGAAACTGGCACCAACCTGAACATCGGCGTGTAGTTTCAGGAGGTACTGCACCGAGGAATGCAGTGACGCTTCATCGACCACCCGGCGTGAGGTAACCACCCCGTGACGCCCTGCCCGCCACCCGAGCAATGGCATGGCGTCATGGCCGGAACAGGAGATTCTCAGATGTTCGACAACACTCCCCTACAGCCCATCCTTCCCGCATCCGACCTCGATCGAGCCAAGAAATGGTATGCGGACAAACTGGGTCTCGAGCCCGTCAGCGAGGACGAGTATGGCGGTGCGCACTACGAGCTCGGAGGAGGGCAGTTCATCGTCTACCTTTCCGAATTCGCGGGCACCAACCAGGCAACTGCCGCCGGGTTCCAGGTGGAGGACTTCGACGCTGTGATCGACGAATTGCGTTCACGAGGAGTTGCATTCGAGCACGTCGACTTCGGTGAAATGGGCGAGACCGTCGATGGTGTCATCACCACGCCAGATGGATCCGACAAGGCAGCATGGTTCAAGGACAGCGAGGGCAACATCCTGTCAGTGTCCACGATCAGCTGACAGCCTGCGCCGGGGGACGGTTCGAGGGTGCGCTCGGACAACGCGTCGGCTCCGGGGGTGGGACTTGAACCCACGACAAACGGATTAACAGTCCGCTGCTCTGCCAACTGAGCTACCCCGGAATGATCATCGGCTGATGAACGGCGCTGAGGTTACCAGCACGCATCCTCAACCGATATGGCGCCACCGCGTCGCGTATCGGGGGCCTCGCGGGCTCTTTGATAGTGGGATGTACCGAACCGTCGGAGGCCTGGGTGCACAGACACATTGTCAGCCTGGTTGCCGCTGCGAGCCTTGTCGCGGCTGGGTGTACCTCGAACGCAGCGGTTCCGACGACTTCGACGCAGGCTCCGGAGCCGACCACGAGCACCGCTCCCCCGACACCGATCGACGCCACCGAATTCGGCAGGTTCATCGGTCAGGTTGCCGCCGATCTTCTGCTGCTCGAGCCACAGACCATCACGGATCTCGGTGCGGACTCACTGCTCGGGCGAGCCGATGCACGCCTCGACGACCTGTCGCCTGCGACCCAGAGGCGGCGCGTCGACATCGCGACGTCGGCGCTCGCTGCTCTCGGCACCGTCGACCGATCGGATCTGTCTCCCGACGAACAGGTGACGGCTGCGATCCTGGAATGGCATCTCACAGACATCCTCACACTCGATGACTTCAGGAATCACCAATACCCGGTCAATTACATCACGGGGTACCAAGCGTGGCTCCCCGAGTTCATGTCCGACATCCACCCACTCGACAACGAGGCCGATGCCTCCGCGTACATCAGTCGACTCGATGCCGCAGGTACCCAGATGCAACAGCTGGCGGACAATGTTCGCCGTTCGGCGACCGCGGGGATCCTCCCTACACAGATCGGCGTTGACATAGCGCTGTGGCAGATCGGCAACATGACAGGGAGCGCCTCGTCGCATCCACTTGTCAGCGATTTCATCGACCGCCTGCTTGCACTCGACATCACCGACGCGGTCGCCGACGACCTCACACGCAGAGCCACTGCGGCAGTTCGCGAATCGGTGGTCCCCGGCTATGAAGCGCTGCGGGCCGCCGTCTCGGAGTTGACCCCACGGTCGGACCGCAGTCCCGGTGTGCTGGAACTGCCCGAGGGTGATGCCTACTACGCAGCAGCGCTCCGCCATTTCGTGTCCGCCGACGTCACGCCTGCGGACGCCCACGCACTCGGGCTTGAACACGTGCGTCGCCTCAAAGGTGAGCTCATCGACACGCTCGTGGCCCTCGGGTACGACGTCGAATCCGGACTCGGAGCGGCGATCACGCAGGCGCAACAGGATGCAGGGGCCACCCCGCTCGGTGATACGGACGATCGGACCGCATTCCTTGATGCCACGACGTCGCTGATCGAGAGAACGCCCGGTGCTTTCGCCGGCTGGTTCGAGAGTTTTCCGGACACTCCGATTCAGGTGGTGCGCCCCAGACCGGGACGCGAAGGTGGTTCGGGTGCCTACTACAGCCCGCCACCGATTGACGGATCGCGCCCCGGGCTCTACTACCTGAGTCTCGGAGGATCAGAGTTCCCGATGCTGACATATGCGACGACCAACTTCCACGAAGCGATACCGGGGCACCACTTCCAGCTGGCCTCACAGCGGGAATCCCGCGACCTCCCGCTCCTCCAGCGAGCGACGACCTTCGCCGGATTCGCTGAGGGCTGGGGACTGTATGCCGAACGACTTGCGTTCGAAGCTGGGCTCTACGACGACGATCCGCTCGGGAACGTCGGTCGGCTCCGGATGGAACTGCTGCGAGCGGCTCGCGTCGTCGCGGACACCGGCATCCACGCGCTTGGCTGGTCCCGTGACGAGGCTGTCGAGTATCTGACAGAACTCGGATTCCCTCAGGGCAACGCCGAGGGCGAGGTGGATCGCTACATCGTGTGGCCGGGTCAAGCTCCGTCGTACATGATCGGGATGCTTGAGATTCTCCGACTGCGGGATGTGGCGACCGGGGCCCTCGGCGAGGCGTTCGACATCGCCGAGTTCCATACCGAGATCCTTCGCCATGGCTCGGTTCCCCTTGCGGTCCTCGATGACGTCATCGCCAACTGGATCGCTTCGAACGCATAGTCGCGGCTGATTCCCGGGATCCGGCCGTATCCGTGACGTCTCGAACCCTGGGCACGCGATTGTGGGAGAATCTCCCGATGAGATTCCGAATGGGGCTGTTGATCGGGGCGGGTGTCGGGTACGTGCTCGGCGCCAAAGCCGGGCGCGAACGGTACGAGCAGATCCTTGCGCTGCGTGAGCGACTTCGCTCGAACGACAACGTGCAGAAGATCGCCACCACTGCCGAGAAGGCCACTCGCACACCGCGTGCAGCAGTCGGTGAGAGCCTGGTGAAGGCGGCCGAGACGACTCGGCGCAACGGTGCCGCCAGGAACACCTGACCAGTGGGTTCCGACCACGAGGCCGCTGACAATCAGCCCGCGATCCAGGCGTACGTCGTACTCCTCCTGAGCATCACCGACCCCGAGGCATATGCCGACTATCTCAGCCGTGCCATCCCGACTGTCGAAGCCCACGGCGGGACCTTTCTGGTCGTCAGCGACACACCCACCACTGTTGAGGGTCCGTGGCCGTCCGAACGCACGGTGGTGATCACCTTCCCGTCTCTGGATGACGCGACGACGTGGTACCACTCACCTGCGTATCAACCATTGGTCGAAGACCGGATCCGATCCGCAGTGTCCAGGGTCGCGATCTTCGAGGGTCAGCCGGATTCGAGGTAGCCGTCGAGCTGGCGAGCCTTCGCCGGTTGACGGAGTTTCGCCAGCGCCTTTGTCTCGATCTGTCGGATCCTCTCGCGGGTGACCTCGAAATGGTCGCCCACCTGTTCGAGTGTTCGGACGTTGCCGTCGTCCAGACCGAACCGCATCACCAACACTTGGCGCTCGCGTTCGTTCAACGACTCGAGGGCCAACAGGAGGTACTCCTGAAGCAGTTTGAATGCGGCTTCCTCGACAGGGACATCGGCACCGAGATCGGGAACGACGTCACCGATGGTTGCGTCATCCTCTTCGCCGATCGGTGTCTCGAGGGAGACCGGGTCCTGGGCAATCCGCCGAAGCTCCGTGACCTTGCCGGACTCGATGTCGAGTTCGAAGGCGATCTCCTCGATCGTCGGTTCGCGTCCGAGGTCCTGATGCAGCGTTCGCTGCACCATGGCGAGCTTGTTGATCGTCTCGACCATGTGCACCGGAACGCGGATGGTCCGCGCCTGATCGGCGAGTGCTCTGGTGACGGCCTGACGAATCCACCACGTGGCGTAGGTGGAGAACTTGAACCCGCGCCGATAGTCGAACTTCTCAACGGCACGTATCAACCCCAGGTTTCCTTCCTGGATCAGGTCGAGGAGGCTGAGACCGCGTCCGACATATTTCTTGGCGATGGACACGACCAATCGAAGGTTCGACTCGGCCAGGCGGGCTTTTGCCCGTTCTGCGTTGCGAACCTGTCGTTGGAGGAGCACCCGCTCGGCGGGCTGGAGAATGTTCGGGCCGCCGAGCTGCTCGGCTGCTTTGAGTCCCGATTCGACCTGCAGGGCCAACTCGACCTCCTGCTGGGCGTCCAGGAGCGGGAAGCGGCCGATCTCCTGGAGATACATGCGCACCGGATCCGACACATGCACGAGTTCGTCGCCGGAAATGGCGGTGTCGGCCAACGCGTCCACGGACTGCTCACGGATGTCGATCTTGCGAGCCTGGAGGGCGAGATACGTCTCGTCGAAAGCCGTAGCGTCGGCTTCCGCGTCCTCGAGTTCCTGCTGGATCTCCCCGACCATGAGGAAGCCGCGCTGACGGCCGCGCGTGGTCAGCAGTTCTACGACTTCGTCAAGGGGGCCGTTCACTCGATTCTCCTGAGTTCTCTGCGGCTCTGTTGCAACGCTATCAGGCGTGTCCAGAGTTCCGAATACCCCTGTTCATCGGTCTGCCTGTCGATTCTCTGGAGCGATGCTTCCACCTGGTCGATCTCATCCTCGATCGCGGCAACCCTGAGGTGAGCCACAAGGTCGTGCGGATCACCAAGGGGCCGTTGGTCGAGGGCGAGCTTGCGAAGCAGCTCGGACACCGAGGACTCGTCCGAACCGATGGCTCCGCCGAGGTCCGGGGTCTGCCCCGGAACCAGCCCGTCGAGCACAGCGGACACCACGGCGAAACCGGCGGCCGTGTCGGCGTTGGTGAACAGATTCGGCGAGATCTCAAGCCCGTGCAACCGCTCGTCGTTGGCGAGGAGCACCCGCAGCAGTTCCAGCTCGGTGGCGTGCGACGATGTCGGTGGTGCTTGGGCGTCACCGTCGGATCCGGGCACCGGATCAGGACGTTCGCTCTCGTAGGACGACGCCTGCGGCTTCCCGCGCTGGGAGCGCATGGCCTGTTCGACCAATCGTGTTTCGACACCGGTCTTCCGACTGACCATGACCGCGTATTCATGTCGGGCCACCGGGTCGGGATGGAGTGCGATCACCGCCGCTACGGCACGAACCGCTCGTGTCCGCGCTTCGGGCTCGGTGAGGTCGTACTGTTCGAGCTCCCTGTCGATCCTGAACTGGAGCAACGGCACGGATGCTGCCACGGCTGCCTCCATGGCTTCAATCCCGTCGTCGGCCACGAAGTCGGCCGGGTCCTTGCCCTCGGGCAGGGTTGCCACCCTGAGGTCAAGGTCGCCGGGAACCGACCGTTCGAATCCCCGGAGGGCTGCACCGGCACCGGCTTCGTCGGCGTCGAACGCGAGCACGACGCGCTCGGAGAAGCGGCGGAGAAGGTCGAGATGGCCCTCCACGAGCGCGGTACCACAGGTCGCGACAGCGATGGGCATCCCCGCCATGTGCATCCCGATGACATCGGTGTATCCCTCGACGACCACCGACGTGTCGCGCAGCACGATGCCCGACTTCGCCCAGTTGAGTCCGTACAACAGTCTCGACTTGTGATAGATCGGGGATTCCGCACTGTTGAGGTACTTCGGTCCGTCGCCGTCGAGGATCCGCGCTCCGAACCCGACAGGATCGCCGCGCAGATCGAAAACGGGGAACATGACGCGACCTCGGAAACGATCGATGATGCCGCCGGTTCGGCTCTTCTGTGACAGCCCGGCGGTGATCATGACATCTTCCCTGACACCTTTGTCCTTGAGGTGCAACGTCAACAGATCCCACTCGTCGGGCGAATACCCGAGCGAGAACTGATCGACCACGTCCGCGTCGTAGCCGCGTCCCCTCAAATAGCTCCGGGCCGGCCCTCCGTCGGCAGCCGACTTCAATCGTTCGCTGTAGAAAGCCACAGCGAGTTCGGTCGCCTCCACCAGGCGTTCCCGCCGGTTGCGGCGTTTGGCAGCTTCAGGGTCGACCTTGAGGGTCACCCCGGCGCGGCGGGCGAGGAACTCGACGGCTCCGGCGAAATCGACAGCCTGTGTCTCCTGCACCCATCGGTACACGTCACCGCTCTTGCCGCACCCGAAACAGTGGTACAGGCCGCGAGCACCGTCGATGGAGAGTGACGGTGTCTTCTCGGAATGGAACGGACACACGGCCATCGTCGAGCGTCCGGATCGCTTCACCTTCGTGATCTCAGAGGCCAGCTCTACCAGATCGGTCTTGTCCCGGACCAGATCGATGTCATCGCGTG
>CBDUOH010000090.1:0-7808 GCA_965368815.1 uncultured Acidimicrobiia bacterium | reverse complement strand
CTTCGCTTGGTGGCACCGGCGGTTCGCGTGGTGTCAACAGGCACACCATACAAAATCTCGGTAGTGTCGCACAAACGCTATTTCGTACCAGACAAAACATTTCCATGAGCAGCCACAAGAAGACCATTGCAGCTTCGGTCGAGGATCCGACCCCTGACGGGATCGCCGATGCCATCGGCCGACAGGTGTCGTCCGGAGACCTCGAACCCGGGACGAAGCTGCCGACCGTCAGGGATCTGGCCACAGCTCTCGCCGTGAGCCCGTCAACGGTCGGCGAGGCATGGCAGATCCTGCGTCGTCACCGCGTGATCGAGACGGATGGCAGACGCGGAACCTTTGTGCGGGATCGATCCGGCGGTCCCCAGATCCGCTACTGGCAGGTTCCCGTGAGGGATGACGCCATCGCGTTCGACCTCTCGCGCGGAACTCCCGACGCAGCGCTGTTGCCGAATCCGCTCGAGATGATGGAGACACTCGATTGGCCGCGCGTCAGCACATCGTATCTGGAAGCGCCTGTCGTGCCCGAACTGCTCGAACTGCTTGACGAGCTCTGGCCGTTCACTCCCGAGCGTGTGACGGTGCTCAACGGTGCGATGGATGCGATGGACCGCATCGTCGAGGCCGCCGTCCGTGTCGGTGACCTCGTCGGGGTGAGCGATCCCGGGTTCCCGCCGCTGTTCGATCTCGTCGAGACTGCCGGCGCAACAATCGTGCCCATCGACGTCGATGAACATGGCATGACTCCCGAATCCGTGAAGGCAGCCGTGGCTTCGGGGATCTCCACACTGTTCATCCAGCCACGGGGCCACAATCCCACGGGCTGCTCCCTGACCCCCGAGCGAAGGGACCAACTGGCGTCGATCCTGTCGGGATCCGATGTCCTGGTGGTGGAGGACGACCACAGCGGCATGGTGTCGGGAACCCCCCTGCACAGCCTCGGGTCCCTGCTACCCGGCGGGGTGGCACACATCCACAGCTTCTCGAAATCACACGGGCCCGACCTGCGGCTGGCTGCGCTGGGTGGTCCGGCGGACCTGCTCATTGCCGTCGAGCAACGACGGAGCCTCGGTCCTGCATGGTCATCAAGGCTCCTGCAGCGGGTGCTGGCCGCGATGCTCTCCTCGCCCACCGTCACGGCTGGCGTCGAGCAGGCAGCGGTGACATACCAGGAGCGTCGGAGTGCCCTCGTGTCTGACCTTCGCCGGCACGGTCTCGAGGTCCACGACGGATCCGGCCTCAACATCTGGGTCCCCGTCAACGATGAGGCCACTGCGGTGCCCATGCTCATCGCCAATGGCATCGGTGTCGCCCGGGGACGTCCGTTCCAGATCCGCACCGGATTCGATCACATTCGCGTAACGACAAGTGCTTTCGACAACACCAATAGACAGATAGGCAGCGCCATCGCCGAGGCATCACGCGGGCAACGGTGGCCACAACCTGAGAACAATGGAGGAATCCGATGAACATCGGTGTCGTAACAGAGATCAAGCCTGACGAGCGCCGTGTCGCCATCCAGCCTGGCGCGGCCAACGAACTGGTTCATCGCGGCCACACCGTGTTCATCCAGAAGGGGGCCGGGCTCGGGGCCGGAGCGCCGGACGCTGCCTACGAGGACGCGGGGGCGACGTTGCTCGCGACCGCCGAAGAGGTGTTCGCAGCCGCTGAGCTGATCGTCCACGTCAAGGAGCCACAGCAGTCAGAGATCGAGATGTTGCGACCCGATCACACCCTGTTCACCTATCTGCACCTCGCGGCATACCCGAAAGTGGCCGCGGGCCTCCAGAAATCGGGGTGTACCGCCATCGCGTACGAGACCGTTGTCTCGGCCGGCACCCTGCCACTCCTCGCCCCGATGAGCCATATCGCCGGGCGACTCTCGACCCAGGTGGGAGCGTTCTACTTGATGGCTCCGAATGGTGGGCGGGGCGTTCTTCTCGGAGGGCACGCAGGCGTCCCACGCGGGCGGGTCGTCGTGGTCGGAGCAGGCGCTGCCGGCCTGAACGCGATCGACGTTGCGGTCGGCCTGGGGGCACAGGTCACGGTTCTCGACGTCAACATCCATGCGCTCGAGCGGGTGAACGATCGCTGGGGTTCCCGTGTCACGACGGACTACTCGACGCGGGCATCGGTTGCCGAGTGGGTCGCCCAGGCCGACTTGGTCGTCGGGGCCGTGCTCGTCGCCGGCGACAGGGCCCCGGTCGTGGTGACCAAGGACATGCTCGGTGAGATGCACGAAGGGTCCGTGATCGTCGACATCTCGATCGACCAGGGTGGATGCTTCGAGACGAGTCGTGAAACGACCCACGCCGACCCGACGTATGTGGTCGACGGGGTGGTGCACTACGCGGTCGGCAACATCCCCGGTTCGGTGCCGATCACCGCATCGCGTGCATTGTCGAACGCAACGCTTCCATACGTGCGGGCACTCGCAGACGGAACCAGTTCGGCCGTCGACCGCATGCCTGAGCTTGCGGGCGGGGTCAATGTCGTCGGCGGGTCCATCACGCATGCGGCCGTCGCCCATGCACTCGACGTCCCGTTCACCGACCCCCGGGAGGCGCTCGGCCTCGGCTGAGCAAAGCTGCGCCGCCATTCTTCCTCGTTGTTGACGATGATCGGCATATTACGCTACACTAGCGTTTCGTAATTATCCCGCCCGACAACAAAGGATCACCATGGACGCCGCAACCATTCATCGGAGGCGTTGGCTCACGCTCGGTGTGCTGTCGCTCAGCCTCGTCATCATCGGCCTCGACAACACCATCCTCAACGTCGCGCTTCCGACGCTGGTTCGAGAGCTGGATGCATCGTCGAGCCAACTTCAATGGATGGTCGACTCCTACGTGCTGGTCTTCGCAGGCATCCTGCTGACGATGGGGGCCTTGGGCGATCGGTTCGGCAGGAAGCTCGCACTGAACGCCGGACTCATCCTGTTCGGAGGCGCATCGGTGTTCGCCGCATTCGCGGATTCCGCCAACGCCCTCATCCTTGCCCGTGCCCTGATGGGCATCGGTGGCGCGCTGATCATGCCTTCGACGCTTTCGATCATCACGAACATATTCACCGGCGCCGAGCGCGGGAGAGCAATCGCCGCGTGGGCTGCCGTCGCCGGCTTGGGCATCGTTGTCGGGCCTGCGCTTGGCGGCTGGCTACTCGAGCACTTCTGGTGGGGTTCCGTCTTCCTCATCAATGTGTTCGTGGCAGGCGCAGCGATCTTCTTCGGTTGGTTCCTGGTACCCGAGTCACGCGACCCCGACGCAACCCCCCTCGATCCGATCGGCGCACTGCTCTCGATCGTCGGGCTTGTGAGTCTCGTGTACTCGATCATCGAGGCTCCCGCAAAGGGTTGGACGGATCCGGTTGTGATCGGTGGCTTCGTCGTCTCCGTGGTTCTCATCGGCGCGTTCCTGTGGTGGGAGTACCGGACCGAGCATCCGATGCTTCGGCTCGAATTCTTCAAGAATCCTCGATTCAGCGCAGCGAGCGGCGCCATCACCCTCGTCTTCTTCGCGATGTTCGGAAGCATCTTTCTGCTGACCCAGTACCTGCAGTTCGTTCTGGGATTCACCCCACTCGAAGCCGGCATCCGCGTGATGCCCATCGCGACCATGATCATCTCGGCACCTGTCTCCGCGAGACTCGTCGAGAAGATCGGAACCAAGATCGTCGTCACCACCGGGCTGTTGGTCGTATCCGGGTCGATGGCATGGCTGGCACTCGTACAGGCGGACTCCGGCTACGGCCACGTCGCTGGAACGCTTGTCTTCCTCGGTATCGGTATGGGAATGGCGATGGCGCCTGCCACCGAATCGATCATGGGATCCCTGCCCCTCGCCAAGGCGGGCGTTGGGTCCGCCATGAACGACACGACCCGTCAGATCGGTGGTGCTCTCGGCGTTGCGATCCTCGGCAGCATCCTTGCGTCGGTGTACTCAAGTGGGATGGAGACCGTCACGGGCGTGCTCCCACCTGAAGCAGCAGCACTCGCATCGGATTCGATCGGTGGAGCCCTGCGAATCGCACAAGGCCTCGGGGACGCTGGCGCTCCCCTTGTCGCAGCGGCGAACATTGCGTTCGTCGACGCCATGTCGACCTCGGTATGGGTTGCCGCCGGCATCGCCCTGCTCGGCGCCGTTCTGACCTTCCTGTTCCTACCCGCCCAGGCGCTCAACATCGAGGGCACCGCGGCTGCGGAGTCGGCACCCGACCGCCCGGAGTCGGTGTGAGCCCGACCCGCTCGCCGGGTCGACCGCGCGACCAGTCGGTTGACGACCGTGTGCTCGATGCTGTCATCGAGATGGTGGCTGCCGAAGGCGTCCCATCGCTGACGATCGAGGGGATCGCTGCCTATGCCGGAGTGAGCAAGACGGCCATCTATCGGCGTTGGTCGTCGACCGACGACATCCTGGTCGACGCGGTGGCACGGATAGCGGAGACCGTGGCGGTACCAGACACGGGTCACCTGCGTGACGACCTCGTCGAGGGTGTGAATGGCCTCCGTCGATTGGTTTCAGATACACGGGCGGGAGCCATCTTCCCGTGGCTCATGTCGGAGATCGCAAACCGAAGCGATGTCGGAGCCAGGTATTTCGGTACTGTCGTGCAGCCGCGAAGGCTTGCCCTGATGCAGGTGATACGTGCCGCTCAAGAGCGCGGCGAAATCCTTCCCGACCTCGACATGGAGACCGCGGTCGACATGGTCACGGGGCCCGTGATCCTGCGGCGCATGACCGGACGCATCGACACGACCGATGATGAGTGGGTCGCGTCCTTGGTCGATGCTCTCCTCACCGGTTGGCTCAAGCATTAGGCTCGCAGAGGTGTCGCCAGGCTGCCGGTTGGCCGCATAGGCTTGAACCATGCTCCTGAAACGGGTCACCCTCGACGCCATCGCCAACGCTGAGATCGACCTCGTCTTCAGACGCTGGAAACGGCCAACCGTCAAATCCGGCGGCACCCTACGAACAAGCGTGGGGATGCTCGACATCGTCTCGGTCGAGCGAACCACCATGGCTGAGGTCACGCCTGCCGAGGCCAAGCGCGCCGGGTTCGACACCAAGACAGAGCTTCTTCGCAGCCTCCGGGGTCGCGATGGCGATCTGTATCGCATCACGGTCCGACCCGGTGGGAAGGATCCGCTCATTGCCCTCCGATCTCGGGTGGAATTCACCACCGGCGAGCTTGATCGTCTCCGCTCCAGGCTCGAGGCGATGGACGAGTCGGCCGACGGCGGGCCGTGGACGACGAAGTACCTCAAGATGCTCCGCGACCAACCACACGTCCGAGCAGAAGATCTGGCCGACTCGATCGGGCTGGACAAGCCCCGGTTCAAAGGTCGGATCAGAAGGCTCAAGGCCCTCGGGCTCACGATCAGCCACTCCCCCGGATACGAACTGTCTCCCCGTGGCCGCGCGTTCTTGGATCAGACCAACTGAAATCCACTCCTGAGTACGCGTCGGCGCGCAGCGTTCGGGAACCCTTGGGACGCGATTCGAGGGCCTGTCGGCCCTCGAATGCAGTGGAGGTGGGGGGAATCGAACCCCCGTCCCGCAAGATATCCGCGTCGGCATCTCCGAGCGCAGCCAGCAGCGAGTCTTCGGAACACGGGGACCCTGCCGGCAAGCAACCCTGCGTCCTATCCGTGATTGTCTTACCCCGCCGGTCACGGAACCCCGGCGGGGGCATCCCACATTGCATTGCCTGGGTCCGGCGAGGTGGGTGCCCTCCGGTCAGACAGGAGCGTTTAACTACGCTGCCAGTGCGTAACTTTCGTTGTCTGCACTTATTTGTGTACCGGCTCTTTAACGAGGACTCCGGTGACCTCGGCTCGCTTCCGACGCATCAACGCTCACGGTCGAAACCATGTCACCCCCAAACGGGGTACGTGTTGTGCACGTCCACTTGCAGGAATCGTACCGCGTGCCATTGGGATCACGCACGGTCTTTCGATGGTCACTCCAGCACACGAACACCGATCGGGAATGCGGTGGCATTGTTAGCCTCGATCAGATGTCAGGACGCCACGTTGTCGCGACGAACCGGCAGGCACGGTTCAACTACGAGATTCTCGATACCTTCGAAGCTGGGATCCAGCTCCTCGGTTCCGAGGTCAAATCGCTGCGCGCCGGGCAGTGCCAACTCAAGGACTCATATGCCGACATCAGGCGTGGTGAGATGTGGCTCCAGTCGGCGCACATCTCGCCCTACAAGTTCGCAGAAAACGGTGGCCACGAGCCGGAACGCCCTCGCAAACTCCTGATGCATCGCCGCGAGATAGACCGACTGTTCGCCCGGATGCGGGAAGAAGGCCTATCGCTCATCCCGACGCAGATCTATTTCGTTTCAGGCAACGCCAAGGTCGAGCTCGGACTCGGCCGGGGCAAGAAGAGCCACGACAAGCGCCAATCAATCGTCGAGAAACGCCAGAAACGAGAGATGGACCGCGCCCGCTCCCACCGCAGATAGCGGTCATCCCTACCAGTAGTTGACAGGGTTGCGTGGTGTGCCGTTGATCCGGACCTCGAAATGGAGATGTGGCCCCGTCGAGTTCCCTGTCGATCCGATCCACCCGATGACCTGGCCAGCCGAGACCTGCTCACCGACGGAGACACCGAGCTTCGACTGATGGGCGTACAGCGTCACCATGCCGCCGCCGTGATCGATCATCACCGTGTTGCCATAGCCGCCCTTGACCCCGGACAGAATCACGGTTCCGGCGCCTGCGGCGACGATCGGCTGACCGTGCGCGGCGTTCATGTCGACCCCGTTGTGCATCTTGATCCCGCCCGAGATCGGATGAACGCGTTTGCCGAACCCGGATGACACGGCACCAGGCACGGGACGGACGAGTTTGCCGGGTGAACTCGGGGTCGGGCTGGACGCAGCGTATATCGCAGCCTTGATCGACGCTTCCTCGCGCGCCAGCGCCGAGATCTCATTGTCAAAGTGATCGATCTCGGCATCGAGCTCGGCAAGCCGCGCGCTTTGTTCCCGTGCGCCCGCCGCCAGTAGGGCGCGCTGCTCCTCGAGAGCCACCAACCTGGTCGACAGCTCGACCGTTGCACGTTCGATCTGGTCAGCCTGATCCACAAGCTCGGCCTCGACCGCCTTCACCTTGGCTTCCTCGGCTGCTTCGGCATCGACGACAACCTGGTAGGCATCCGCGGCGTGCGAACTCATCCCCGTGAGGATCTCCAGATACGCAACCCCGATCGTGATGTCGGCAACGGCACCCGCGGCAAGAGCGATGGCCGGTTCTGCCATACCCCCCCGCTTGTACGCCTCGACCACCCATGCCTTGGCCTCGTCCCTTGTCGATGCGAGTTGCTGGCGCAGGACTGCAAGGTGAGCGAATCGTCTGGTGAGCTCAGCCCGGGTCTCGGCAATCGATGCCTCGGTGGCCGCGAGTTCCTCACGCGCGGCCTCATAGCGGGCTGTTGCAGTCGATACGTCAAGTTCCGCTGCGTCCAACAACGCCTGTGCCGCAATCACCTCTTCAAGAATGGGTGCACGCTTGGCATCGAACTGCGATGCCTCGGCCTTGAGGGAGGCGATGCGCGATCTGACAGCGGCGAGCTCGTCGTCAAGGTCACCCGCGGCGGCAGGCGCCGCAAGCGGGAGGAGGAGTCCCACGACAAGAGCAAGCGGTGCGAGTCTTCGGATCACGAGCGCAGGGTGCGGTGGACAGCAAGGCTCAATGAACTACCGATGAGTCCGGCAGCGACACCGAACAGCAGGACCAGCGCGCCCTGTCTGACGAGGAAGTTGTTCTGAATGGCGAGGTTGATCCAGTCGGGCAGATCCGA
>CBDUOH010000089.1:0-7830 GCA_965368815.1 uncultured Acidimicrobiia bacterium | reverse complement strand
ATGGTGGAGAAGGTCATCGTTTCCGATCTGTGATGCCGTGAAACTACTAGGTGAGCCGAGATATACGCGTGGGCTGTAGCCTGAACGTCGTGAATGGTCCTCTCTTCTTTGCTGCGCTCATGACGGTTGTCCTCGCGTTCGGTGTGGGGATGTTCTGGCAGGAATCGAAGCGGATGCGCCACCGCGAGGCCATCTATGGGGTCGAGGATTCGATCGAGTTCGTGTGGGAATCCCTCGGTGAGGATCGACGGGGACTGTCCAAGGGTGACGTTCGTCGCATCCTCGAATGGGAATTGCACTACCTCCAGCAGCCGCACCTGTGGGAACACGAAGGTTCGGCGGTGGTGGGGAGCCGCGCTTCGGCACAGTACGTCCAGGATCGCGCCTTCGAGGCTGGGCACCCATATGAACCCGAGCAGATCTTCGCCGTGCTGGAATACCAAGCTGCGTATCTCGCCGCGATCGGTGCGATAGCCGAACAGGCCGATGGGCCGGAGCATCCGTCGGACTGATGCAGGGCACCCGACCGTTATCGAAGGTCGGCCAATACACTCGCATCGTTTGAGGGCGCACCCGGAGGACCCATGCCGAAACCAACCGCAAAGCAACTCATCATCGCTGTGGCGATGGCCAGTGCCCTGCTTGGTTCTGCATGCACGAGCGGCACTGCCGACACGACCACGACGACAGCGGCCTTCGTGCTGCCTCCGGCCGACAGCTTGCCCGATCTCGAGTTCGGACGCGGGGAGCTGCCGATCACCGTGCCCCCGAGTTGGCCGCTGCCCGACCAGCATTCCATAGCAGCGACCATGATCGACGGGACACGGACGCTGACCGAGGTCGTCTACACCATGGGTGGCACGATGGCCGAGATGGTCGATTTCTACGAAGCAGCGTTGGCTTCGGCGGGATACGAAGCCCAGTTCGCTGCGGACTCCGACACGCAAACGACGGTCACATTCTCGGGGAACGGCATCGAAGGCGAGCTCGTGATCAAAGGTCTTGCCCCCGGGGTCTCGGGAGCAACACTGCGCTTCACGTACGCGTAGAGTGCACCCATGGCCCGCATCGCTCGATTCGAAGATCACCGCTTCGTCGGCACTCGTGACGACATGCGCGTCTATGACTGCGACGATGAAGACCAGTTCAGGCTGCTCGCCGACCGAGTCGGCGAAGAGGGTCTGATGGGGCAGAATCTGCTGCAGGCGTTCGGCCCTGACAGTCTGGCCGAAGCCCGGAATCGTGGCTACCGCTCGCTCTGATTCGTTGTGATCAGGAATGCCGCGACGTCGTCAGCCAATCGCTCATGCTTGAAGACGAAGAAGTGGTCCGAACCCTTGTAGATGATGATCTGCGCTTCGATGCCGTGTGCGTAGGCGTTCAGATCGGGCACGTTGACGAATTGGTCGCGTTCGCCGACGATGAACAACCGAGGACCAGGAGCAACGTCGGCCCGGTCGGGCAGGTGGGGCGTCAGAGCACTTGCAACCGGAGGTGCGATTCCCACGTAGGGAGCCGATGAACCACTGCGCGACTGCCAAACAAGTGCGATGGCAGCACCGAACGACCAGCCCGCGATTCCGGCAAGCGGGGGAAGCTCGTCCTCCACGAACCCGATGATCGAAGCGAGGTCACTCACCTCGCCGATACCGTTGTCGTGTGTGCCCGTGGAGTCACCGACGCCACGGAAGTTGAATCGAATCGTTGTGAACCCCTTTGATGTGAGCTTCTTGGCAATCGCTCCCAGGATCGGATGTGTCATGGTGCCACCCTGGGTGGGATGCGGATGACACAGCACGACACTGCGATTCCCGTCCACGGTACCGGGCGGGGTTTCAACCAACACCTCGAGCGTGGCATCTCCCGTGGACGGGATGCGGCGGCGAAACTCGCTCATAGCGTCGAGAAATAGATCCCGGTCGCCGCGAGGATCACGAGGCCGGTGGCCAGGGACGCGAGGATGAGATAGCGAGTCTGCATGCCCTGCAGGGTACTTCGGCTCTGTTCGATGGCGACTCATCGGGTTCGACGGATCGGCTCAGGAGCCCGTCTGCCGAAGCACTCGCGGGTTACTAGTGTTCCGGAGGAATCTCCGCGACCCCTGGAGCAGCATCCTCATGTACGACATCGCCGTCATCGGTGGAGGTCCCGGTGGCTATGCAGCTGCCCTGTATGCCCACAACTTCGGTCTTTCCGTTGCCCTGATCGAGAAGGACCGCGTCGGTGGCACCTGTCTGCTTCGCGGTTGTATCCCCGCAAAGGCGCTGATCGAGTCCGGCCACGTGTTCTCCACGGTCAAGGGTGCCGGTGAATTCGGTGTGGCGACATCCGACCCCACATTCGAGTGGCCCGTTGCCATGGAACGCAAGACGAAGGTCGTCGAGGGTCTCGTCAACGGGCTGTCGGGCGTCCTCAAGGCGCGAGGCGTCGAGACGATCAACGGCTTCGGAGCGATCAAAGGTCCCGGGGCGGTCACCGTGACCCACGAGGACGGCTCAACCACTGACGTGGAAGCCAAATCGATCATTGTCGCCACGGGGTCGGCTCCATCGTCCATCCCCGGATACGACCCGAATGGCTCGACGATCGTCACATCAGACGAGGCGCTCGCGTGGGACACACAGCCAGATCGGGTGGCGATCATCGGGGCGGGTGTCATCGGCTGTGAATTCGCGTCCTTCCTGGGTGACGTCGGCACTGAGGTGCACCTGTTCGAAGTCGAGGACCAGCTCGTACCCGGGATGGACCCTGAGGCAGCCAAGGTGTTGTCGCGGGCGTTCCGCAGGAAGAAGATCCAGATGCATCTCGGTGCCGGGGTCGGTCAACCGACCGTGTCGGATGCCTCGGTTTCGGTTCCGTTCGGTGACGAAACGGTGACCGTCGACAAGGTGCTCGTAGCCGTCGGCAGGAAACCCATGACGGACACCATCAATCTCGATGCCGTCGACATCACGACCGATCGCGGGTACATCTCGGTGGACCGGGCAACGATGCAGACATCGGCCAAGAACGTATACGCGGTAGGGGACATCGTCGCAGGGACGCCGCAACTCGCCCACGTGGCCTTCGCCGAAGCGATTGCAGCGGTGACGCACATCGCCACCGGTGAGAACGCAGCCGTCGACTACAACGCGATTCCGATGGTCGTCTATACACATCCCGAGATTGCGTGGGTCGGACGCACGGAATCCCAGGCCATCAGTGACGGGTACACCGTCGAGACCCACGATCACAGCATGCGTGGGATCGGACGAGCGATCATCCAGGGCGAAACCGGAGGCATGGTCAAGGTGGTGTCAGAACGCGATGGGCAGATCCTCGGTGCGACCGTCGCCGGTCCCGGCGCCGGTGAGATGATCCACGAGCTGATGTACCTCGTCGGATTCGAAGCGCTTCCGGCCGACGCGGCGGCGTTCATACACGCGCATCCAACCATTTCAGAAACCGTCGGAGAGACACTGATGGCTTCCGCAGGCCGAACCCTGCACTAGCGAACAACGACGGATGAAGGAGCACATGCAATGGCGGTAACCATCACGATGCCGCAGCTCGGTGAAACGGTCACCGAGGGCACCATCCTCACATGGGTGAAGCAGATAGGGGAGCGGGTCGAGGAGGATGAGATCATTGTCGAGATCTCGACGGACAAGGTCGATACCGAGGTCCCATCGCCTGCCTCGGGCATCCTGTCCGAGATCCTGGTCGGAGCAGGTGAGACCGTCGAGGTCGGAACCGCGCTTGCCGTGTTGACCGATGCCGGTGAGACCCCGGCCCCTGCCCAAACCACCCCTGAACCAGAGGTCGCGGCATCCACGGCTGCTCCTGTCGCACCCGCTGCTCCTGTGGCACCCGCTGCTCCTGCCCCGGTGACTGCCTCGCCTGCACCGGCGGCTGCCACGCCAGCACCGGCAGCTGCCTCGCCAGCGCCGGCACCCGAGGAAGGCGGTGATGTCTCGCGCCGGGGAGTCCTCTCGCCGATCGTCAGGAAGCTCGCGCGTGAGAACAATGTCGATGTTGCCATGGTCAGGGGAACCGGTGACGGTGGTCGTATCACCCGAAAGGATCTTGAGAGCTTCATCGCATCACGTGAGTCCGCGGGTGCGGCTGTACCGGTCCAAGCGGCGCCTGCTCCTCCACAGGAACAACAGGCACCTCCCACGCCACCGCCGGCTCCCGAGTCGGCCCCGGCCCAGGCCCCTCCTGCAGCTCCTCCGGCTCCGGCTGTGGTCCGGGAGACCGAAGGTGTCCCGGGTCTCGGTGCAGGAGATGTGCGCGAGATCTCGCGGATGCGGGCCCGCATCGCGGCCAACATGGTCAAGAACAAGCAAACTGCGGCGCACGTGTGGACATCAGTCGAGGTCGACTTCGAACGCATCGAACAGGTACGGTCTGCGCACAAGGCTGCGTTCAAGGCCGCCGAGGGTTTCTCGCTGACCTACCTGCCGTTCATCCTCCGGGCGACCGTCGATGCGCTCGGTGCGTATCCCGCGGTGAACTCGCTCTTCGACATCGAAGCCGGGACCCAGACGTTCAACAAGGCAGTGAACATGGGGATCGCCGTCGATCTCGACCAGAAGGGGCTCGTGGTACCGACAATCCGTGACGCTGACTCGATGACCCTCAAGGGAGCAGCACGGGCGATACGCAACATCGCAACCAAGGCTCGTGCGAACGAACTCGGCCCTGATGAGTTCGCGGGTTCGACGTTCGCCATCACGAATCCCGGGCCGTATGGATCGTTCATGTCGGCACCGATCATCAACGTGCCGAACTCGGCGATCCTGTCGACAGACACGATCACCAAGCGCCCCGTCGTCGTCGAGATGCCGGACGGTTCCGATGCAATCGGTATCCACCATGTCGGCTATCTCGGCCTCACGTGGGATCACCGCGTGTTTGACGGTTCAACAGCGGTTCTGTTCCTGAACCGCATCAAGACGAACCTTGAGACATGGGATTGGGAGCAGGAAGTTTCGTGAACCTGGTTGGGCAGCCGCCGACGCTTCGCACGCGCTGGCTCGGACGGGTCCCGTATCGCGAGGCATGGGATCTCCAGAAAGCCATCTGGGAGGGTCGCACGACGGGTCGCACCGGGGACGATTACGTCTTGCTGCTCGAACACCCGCACACCTACACGGTCGGGCGCAATGGCGATGGATCGAACCTGACGATTCCGGTCTCGGCACTCGATTCGATCGGCGCCGAGCTCGTCGAGGTCGACCGCGGCGGTGACATCACCTACCACGGACCTGGTCAGCTTGTGGGATACCCGATCGTCGCCCTTCCGCGACTCGTGGACGGGTTCGATGCTGTGGGACACGTCCGACGAATCGAATCCGTCCTCATAGCGACTCTGCGCGATCTCGGCATCGAAGGCTGGGCCGAGGACGGGTTCACGGGCGTGTGGACGGACAAAGGCAAGGTGGCGGCGATCGGCATTCGAGCCACGCGTGGCGTTTCGATGCATGGATTCGCACTCAACGTCGACCCCGCGATGGACTACTTCGCGAACATCGTGCCGTGCGGTATTCCTGACCGACCCGTGACATCGCTCACCGAGTTGCTCGGGCGTGCGATCTCGATCGAAGAGGTGATCGAGACCATGCTCCCGTACCTCGGAGTCCTGTCGGATCACGACTCCATCGACGTCCAGCTCGGAGCCTTTGTCCGTGGCACCGGCAAGAGTTCGTTCGAAGTCGACCGCATGGTCGCACGTGGCGTCTTCCGGGCCGGTTCCCCCACGGAGACACCGCTGATGATTCGCGGTCTGCTCAACGGTGAGCCGGAGAAGCCGGATTGGATGAAGGTGAAGCTCGATCTGACGGACGAGCGATTCCTCGAACTGAAGCGACTGAACTCGAAGCTCGAACTCAACACCGTGTGCGAAGAGGCTGGCTGCCCGAACATCTACGAGTGTTGGTCATCGGGGACGTCCACGCTCATGCTGCTCGGTGATGTCTGCACGAGAGCGTGTTCGTTCTGTGATGTGAACACAGGACACCCCGGGGAAGTCGATTGGGAGGAACCACGTCGCGCTGCCATGGCAGTCGAACAGATGGGCCTCAACCATGCGGTGTTGACCTCGGTGAACCGTGACGATCTCCCTGACGGTGGTGCCGGCGTGTTCGTTGCGACCATCGAGGAGATCCGGGCACGACTCCCCGAATGTGACGTTGAGGTCCTGATTCCTGACTTCAAAGGTGACGTCGCAGCACTCGAAGCGGTGATGTCAGCGAAGCCGTCGGTGCTGAACCACAACACCGAGACGGTGCTCCGGCTCCAGCGGGACATCAGGACGGCTGCGAACTATGCCCGATCCCTTGCCTTGTTGGCGAGGGCCAAGTGGTTGTACCCCACAGGAACCGTCAAATCCGGGCTGATCGTCGGTATGGGCGAGACCGACGAGGAAGTCGTCGGCGCACTCGCCGATCTGAACGCCGTCGGCGTCGACATCGTCACGATCGGCCAGTACCTGCGACCGACCGCCAATCATCGGCAGATCGATCGGTATGTCCATCCTGACGTGTTCAAGGTCTACAAGGCCGCCGGTGAGCAGTTCGGTATCGGCCATGTCGAATCCGGACCGCTCGTCCGAAGCAGCTACCACGCTCGGGAATCTCTCGGGGCCACGCAGTGAGTTTCTCCGAATCGGCCTACGAGACTCGCATCGAGCGGGCCAGGGAAGCGATGCGGGCCGCAGACATCGACGCGTTGTGTCTGTCGATCGGTTCCGACCTCCCGTATCTGACCGGGTTCCGGGCGCATCCGTTCGAACGGCTCACGATGCTGGTGCTTGCCGCCGAAGGTGGCAAGCCCACCATCGTCGTCCCCACGCTCGAGGAACCACTCATCCAACGGCAGGGAGATGCGTTTGCGGTCCGGCCCTGGGCTGAGACCGAGCAGCCGATCGAGATCGTCCACGAACTGCTGGGCTCAGCGGTCACCGTCGCCGTCGGGAGCGAGACGTGGAGCCGTTTCACCCTCGGGCTCCAGGCGCGCGGCGGTGGGCGTCGATTCGTCGACGCCGAGCACCTCATGGCGCGTCTGAGGATCGTCAAATCCCCAGAGGAAGTGGATGCGTTGCGAGCAGCCGCTGCTTCGGTCGATCGCGTCGCCGAGGCACTCGCCGACGTGCGGTTCAGCGGGCGTACCGAGGTGGACGTGAGTCGCGAGATTGCCCGCAGAACCACCGACGAAGGTCACACATCAGTCGAGTTCTGCATCGTGGCCAGTGGGCCGAACGGAGCGTCACCGCATCATGTCCCCACGGATCGGGTCATCGGTCCTGGAGACGCGATCGTCGTCGACTTCGGTGGATACCAGGACGGGTATTGCTCTGATACGACCCGGAACTTCGTCGTCGGCGAACCACCCGCCGGCTATGACGAGGCGTTCGCTGTGCTTCACGAAGCCCAGAAGGCAGCGACGCAGCACGTGCGACCCGGCATAACCACCGAATCGGTCGATGCCGTCGCGAGACGCATCATCGACGATGCCGGATACGGAGAGCTGTTCATCCACAGACTCGGCCACGGGATCGGGTTGGATGTGCACGAACGGCCGTATCTCGTGGAAGGGGATACGACGATCCTCGAGACCGGGATGGCGTTCTCGATCGAGCCGGGTATCTACAACCCGGGGCGGTGGGGCATGCGCATCGAGGACATCGTGACGGTCACGGCACATGGCGTCGAATCATTGAACACATCGAACCGCAACTACAGGGTCGTTGCGTGACACAAGTCAGATGCGCAGGCCGATGTAGCCTGCCTGCGAGGGAGGCAACATGACCAAGGACATCGATCAGCTCGCGGCGGACACCATCAGGGT
>CBDUOH010000088.1:0-8024 GCA_965368815.1 uncultured Acidimicrobiia bacterium | reverse complement strand
CCCGGCTTCATCGGCAGGGTGCCGATCCTCGAACCCGTGGCGACCTCGTTGACGATGTCCGGTATCGCGTCGAGATCGACGGTTTCACCACGGACCGACGGTACGACGCTGATCTGTTTGGTCTCGGTGTCGAACAGGAACGAAGCCGGTGTGGGGGGCACCTCGAACAACGGAGCGTTCCGTCTGGCGATCTCGATCAGCGTCTCGGAATCGAAGTGCACATCGATCACCGCCGGTGAGTTCACGACCACCTCGGTGCGAAGCGCCGATACGAGCGCGGCGGGTGAGTAAAGCAGCGGGAGGTTGGGGTCGGTACCGCGGAGGATGATCGGATCGGTGACCAATTGTCTCGCAAGGAGGACCGCATTGTCGACATCGGCGTCGGTCACCAACGGTTCGATATCGGTCAGCGGCAGCTCAACCGGCTCATCGATGTCGCCCGTGGCGGCGGCAGTGATCATTTCGACGGATGCGTCGGCGTCGATCCGGGTGCCGGCCTGGGGGTATTCGGCTGTCGGGACGCCGTCGACGATGACCACCCCACCGTCGTACGCCGGCTTGTCGATCGCCGTTGTATTCCACTCTGCAAGGATTGCTCTGAGCGCCTCTTCGTCGATGGTGGGTTCGGCGGTCAGTTGCACGGTTCCGAAACGTGTGCCGATCCAGGATGCGAAGTTGGCGAAGCCGTTGGGGGAGCGTCGTGTTCGCAGCGCCTCGTCGACGATGGTTTCCTCGTCGATGTCGAATCCGATCTCGGACGGCAGGATGGTGAGGGTGTGTCCGTCGACGACGACCTCGATCGGATCCGATGCCAGGCGATCCTCATGGGCCGCGATTGCATCGAGGGCCCGGTTCGGCGTCATCCGTGAGATGTCGACGCCGTCGACCACCACACCGTGGCTCACCTGGTCATCGGTGATGATCTCGTCGTAGGCGTAGATACCGACGACGAACAGCACAATCGCAAGAGGAACTGCAAAAGCAGCTGCAATCACATATCGTCGCACCGTGTTCTCCCCTGGCCAGTGAGGCTGGAGGCGATTCTACGGACCGACCCAATATACGCCTATGACCATTTCCAGCCATCCGTGCGGCTCCGAACACGTTCTGGCGGTCGAAATCGATGGTCCGGCTTTGCGTACCCAGGGTTCCACGACCACATATTCGGGTGATTGGAACCCTGGGTACCGAGGTTCAGATGTGCTTTTCGTCCGTCATCAGTTCCCAGAACTCGATGCGGGATTCAATCGCGATGTCACTGAGCGGGCTCGAGAATTCGCTCACATCGACGCGGATGCGGTCCTCGCGGTAGGGCGTCTCGAGCGACGGATCAGTCCACTCCATGACGACGGTGTTCTTGTCACCGGGAGTCGTGCCCGAGTTGAAATACACACGGCTCGGCCCCCGACTACCGGCCTCTTCGTAGGCCTTGCCGATCTTGTCGACCAGGGTTGCCGCTTTGCGGGCCTGACCTGGTTGCACGGTGTAGATGCGTCGGACCAGAAACACGAGATTCTCCTTCTTCGGCGTTGGCTCGGACGCTAGCGCTGATTCCAGCCGTTCGGGACGGTCAGTCCCAGTGCTTCGAGAGGAGCGAGAGCACGTATACCCAGGCCGACCGGAAGTAGTCGATGTAGGCATCCCAGTCGTCGCCCGTGAGGAAACCCGTGTGGGTCAGGCGCACGAGAGTCCCGTCTTCGACGGGGGAGAACCGCAGCACCACCCATGTGTGGGCTTCGCGCAACGTCAGGTGTGGTGGTGCGTTCCAAGTGAACGAGATGAGTTCGTCCGGGATGTACCCCAGATACACACAACCTTCGGAACCCTGGCGGCCGTACGGCTCGTCCATGTTGAACAGGATCTCGAAGGCGCCGCCCACCCGGAAGTCGATCTTGGTGTCGGGCGGACCCCACCATGCCGCTATCTGATCGGCAGCGGTCCACGCAGTCCAGACATCGTGCGGTGGTGCGTTGACGACCGATTCGACGGTGAACGAACGAACGTCTGGTCCGTGTGCGGCTATGGCGGGATCGATCATGCAAGTTGCTCCAACGCGGCGAGGACGCGGTCGACCTCCTCCACCGTGTTGTAGTGGACGAAACCGATCCTGACAAGGCCCTGCGGCTTTCCCAACCTCGGCATGATCTCGTAGGCGTAGTAATCCCCGGACCAGACGAAGATGCCCTGAGCCCCCAAAGCGGAAGCAACCTCGTCGGGTGTCGTGCCCTCGATGTCGATGGCGAACGTGGGTGTCCGGCGCTCGGAGGTCGTTCGTCCATAGAGGTTGACGGTCGGCATTTCACTGAGACCCGCTAGGAATCGGTTCGCAAGCTGCGCCTCGTATTCGACCGTCGTGTCGAGGGCGTCGATGATGCGATCCCGGCGTGTGGCTCCTTCGCCATGTGAGGCGATGTAGTCGACCGCTGCAGTGACTCCCGCGAGCGATTCGAATGACTGTGTGCCCGTTTCCCACCGATCCGGGGATGTATCGGGTGATGGCCTGAGCTTGAACGGAGCGATGGTTTCGAGGTGCTCGCGTTTGCCATACACGATGCCCGTGTGCGGCCCGAACCACTTGTACGCGGAACACGCGAGGAAGTCGGTGTCGAGCGCACGCACATCCACCAAACGGTGCGGGGTGAAGTGGACGGCATCGATGTAGGTCAGTGCCCCGACCGCGTGCGCCGCTCGCACCACTGCCGCAGCATCGGTGATCGTCCCGGTCGCGTTGGATGCATGCGAGAACGCAACAAGCGCGGTGTTCTGGTCGATGGCAGCGTCGATCGATGCCGGATCGAGGTCGCCACCATCGTCTGGGTCGATGTCGATGAAGCGGGTCTCGACCCCAACCGTTTCGGCTGCCTGGAGCCACGTCGCGACATTGGAGTCGTGGTCCATCCGGGTCACCACGACGTTGCTCCCCGGCTTCCAGGTTCGGGCGATTGCACGGGAGAACGCGTAGGTGAGTGACGTCATGTTCTGGCCGAACACGATCTCGTCGGGGTCCGATCCCAGGAGATCGGAAACAGCCAGTCGCGCCGCTTGGAGTGTCTCATCGGTCTCGTGGGACGTCACGAACGGCCCATGCAGGTTCGAACCGCCGCGGGTCATGAACCCGGCCATGGCGTCGATGACGGATTGGTGTACTTGCGTGCCGCCCGGACCATCGAGATACGCAGCCGGGGAGCCGTTGACGGTGCGCCTGAGTGCCGGAAAGCCTGCTCTGATATCGGTGATGTTCATGGCGGGCATCATACGGTGGTCGTTGCCGGCCGGTTCTCCGACAGGCTCGTCACGTTCACCGACTACCGTCCTGTCCATGTCGTGGCTCGCGCATCGGTATCTGTTGCTCCGTGGTTGGACCTTTGTGGGGAGCCTTCCCCCAGGGCGGAAAGGTGTGATCGTCGCCGCGCCCCACACGTCGAATTGGGACTTCCTCGTGTTCCTCGCCGTTGCGAGGCACTTCGGTATCAAGCCACACTTCATGGGCAAGGACACCTTGTTCAGGGGTCCCCTCGGATTCCTCATGCGGCGGTGGGGTGGTATCCCCGTCGATCGTTCCGAGCCCCAGGCGCTCGTCCGTTCGGTGGCCGAGCACTTCGCGGCAGCCGACGAGTTGTTCCTGGTCATCACCCCGGAAGGAACCCGCGGGACCGCCAAGCAGTGGAAGAGCGGGTTCTGGCGCATCGCTGATGCCGCCGGGGTTCCACTCATCATGGGATTCGTCGACGGCGCAACCAAGACCACCGGCTTCGGACCGTCGGGGTACGTGAACGGAGACCCCCACGCATGGATGGATCAGGCGAGGGAGTTCTTCTCCGACATCGGCGGTTTGCGACCGTCGAAGAAGTCCCCGATGATCCTCGCCTCCGAATCCGACGACTGAGGTCGATCTCCGCGTCGAAGCCGGTTGTTGGTGGTCGAGGGCGATGCCGACTACCATCGAACACATGTTCGATATTGCTGAAGAGGCGCCGGCCTATCTCGACGGACTCAATCCTGAGCAGATCACCGCCGTCATGCACGGCAGCGGTCCGCTCCTTGTGATCGCCGGCGCCGGTACCGGTAAGACCCGAACCCTCGCAGCGAGGGTGGCCCGCCTGATCGACGACGGTGTCCAACCAGACCGCATCCTCTTGCTCACCTTCACACGGAGGGCTTCATCCGAGATGTTGCGCAGGGCTGGAGGGATGATCGAGGATCGGTCGGCAGGCAACGTGTGGGGAGGCACCTTCCACTCGGTTGCCAACCGGCTGTTGCGTCGATACGGCAACGCAGCAGGTCTCGCGGACGGATTCACGGTGATGGATCGAACCGACACGGAATCACTGTTCGGGCTGCTCAGGCACGAACACGGATTCGGGACCACCAAGACCCGCTTCCCTCGCAAGGAGACCATCGCCTCGATCTACTCCCGCGTGGTGAGCTCGCGTGTTCCGCTCAGCGAGACCGTGAAGGATCGTTTTCCGTGGTGTCTCGATCACATCGACGAGCTCGCGGTGCTGTTCAAGGCATACACGGTGTCCAAGCGCGAGCAGAACATCGTCGACTACGACGATCTCCTCCTGTATTGGCAGGCGCTCATGGACTCAGAGGCTGGCGACGCGGTCCGTGCCCTGTTCGACCACGTGCTCGTCGACGAGTATCAGGACACGAACAACGCCCAGGCAGACCTCCTGATGTCGCTGTGCGGCCCGTCGGGCAACCTGACCGTCGTTGGCGACGACGCACAGTCGATCTACTCGTTTCGTGCCGCACAGGTCGAGAACATCCTCAGCTTCCCCGATCGTTTCGAAGACGCCACCGTGGTCAAGCTCGAACGGAACTATCGATCGACCCCCGAGGTCCTTGCCGTGTCGAACGAAGTCATCGCCGCGTCCGAGACCGCTTTCGACAAGGAGTTGTGGACCCGCAATCCCGCCGGCCCGTATCCCGACCTCGTCACCTGTTTCGACGAGGCGGCCCAGGCCGACTGGGTGTGCGACCGCGTTCTTGCGCTCCGCGAACAGGGGATCGATCTGCGGGATCAGGCAGTGCTGTTCCGCACCGGGCATCACAGCGGCGGACTCGAAATCGAGCTTGCGAGACGCAACATCCCCTTCGTGAAGTTCGGCGGTCTCAAGTTCCTTGAGGCTGCGCATGTGAAGGACCTGCTGTCGGTGCTGCGCATTCTCGACAATCCCAAGGACGGGTTGGCGTGGAGCCGGGTCCTGCTCATGCTTCCCGGCGTTGGTCCGGCCACGTCGGCCAAGATCATGGCGCACATCGAGGATGTAGCAGCGACAGCCGACATCGATGCTCTCGAAGCGTTCGTGCGCTACGACCTTCCGGCGAGCAACGAGACCCGCGAGGTGCTCGGCCTTCTGCGCCAGGTGCTGGTCGACGCCCGGGGAGTTGGCGGCCAGGAGCCCGCCCCTGCCACCCAGATCGACCGCATCAAGGACTTCTGTGAGGCGGTGTTCGACCGCGCCTACGACGATGCAGCCGCACGGCTCGGTGACATCGACCATCTGGCTTCACTCGCAGCCGACTACACCTCCCGGAGTCGGTTCCTCACCGAGATCACGCTCGATCCACCCAACAGCACGAGCGATTTGGCGGACGCTCCCCACCTCGACGATGACTATCTCATCCTGTCCACCATCCACTCCGCCAAAGGTGGAGAGTGGCGGTCGGTGACCGTCATCCACGCCGCCGACGGGAACATGCCCTCCGACATGGCGCTCTCAGAACCCGGTGGTCTCGAGGAGGAGCGTCGGCTGATGTACGTGGCGTTGACCAGAGCCAAGACACATCTTGCTGTCACCGTCCCGCAGCGGTTCTATCACCATCGATATGCATCGAACGCAGCGCATTCCTATGCGCTTCCGAGTCGTTTCCTCGATCCGGCGATGGGGAGCTTCCAGGCTTCGGCGTATGGAACGCCTGCCGATGACACGCCGTTCGCCCCCCTCGCCGACGGTCTCGATCCGGTGGGTGACGTCCTCGGCGACCTGTGGAAGTGACGACCATCGAACAGGTCACCTGTTCGGCGTCACACCGTGTCTTCGATCCACTGCCGGGTTCGCTCAAGCGCCTCACGTGATTCGGGTTGCCACGGAACGAGCGCTGGCCAGACATGCATCATCTCGGGTTCGATCACAAGCGATGCATCGACCCCGTCGCGGTCAGCGTTGGCCTTGAGTCGGACGGAGTCATCCAGGATCATCTCAGCGCCACCGGCGAGGATCAACATCGGCGGTAGACCTGTGAGATCGGCGTGAACCGGTGAGACCAGGGGATTGCGGACCTGGTCCGCTTCGCAGTAGTACTGGTTCGGCCCCGACAGCTCGCTGACCGGCAGGTAGTCGGTGTCGGCGTTGGTGACGATGGTGTGCCCCGTGTGTTCCACGTTCGTATAGGGCGAAAACAGGATCGCCCCCGCAGGCAGACGGTCGCCTCCGTCACGCAACGACAGCAGCAGAGCCAGTGCGAGGCCTCCGCCAGCCGAGTCGCCTGCAACGATGATCGTCGCAGGATCCACGCCCCTCGCGATCAGGGCACGGTATGCCTCGGTGGCATCCTCGACAGCGGCGGGGAACCGGTAGGTGGGGGCGAGGCGATACACCGGAGCGAAGGCGTGGGTGCCGGTGGCGTCCACGAGCCGGGCCACATGCTCGCGATGGGTCCCCGGGTTGCCGTAGACATACGCACCACCATGGAAATAGAGGATCGTCGCTCGGTCGCTCGTGGCGCCAAGGCGGATGTACTCGTCGGTGCGATGGCCCCCGAGCTGCGTCGGGATGATCCGGAGCCGTGATCGAATGTCCTTGGGCACCGGTGCGCGGAAACGCAGCCCCACTCGCTTGATCCACGGGTCGTCCGGCACGGTTGAGGCGAACGTGATGACGGCTCGCGCCCCGGCCACGAGCAGATCAGTACGCCATGTCCATGAGGGGAGCGTCGGACCGAGCAGCACACGCCGGAACGCCCGCCGCACGACGGCGAACTGGACCACGAACCACATCCTGATGAGATTCACGAGTGACTGCATGAACCAACGGTATCGGGGTTCACGAACCACGTTGTTTCAGCGGACGGCGAAACGAGAGGCGGTCAGTTCCTGACTTTGCCGAGGAGTCGGAGGAGCTCGAGATAGAGCCACACCACCGTGACCATCAACCCGAACGCCGCGAACCACTCGAGGTACTGCGGCGCCCTCGCCATCACGCCGCGCTCGATGTAGTCGAAGTCCAACATCAGGTTGAACGCGGCGACGCCCACGATCAGCACGGAGAACCCGATGCCGATCGGCCCGCTGTCCCAGATCAGAGGCATCGTCGCCCCGAAGAGGGCAAGTCCGATGCTCGCCAGGTAGAACAGCATGATGCCGAACGTGGCACCGACGATGACACCGCGCATGCGGTTCGTGACCTTGATGGTGCGTGTCACGAACAGCACGAGCATCACGAAGAACACCGCCGAGGTCGCGAGTATCGCCTGGAGCACGATGCCTTCGAACCGTGCGTCATAGATGTGGCTTATGGCACCGAGCATCACGCCCTGGACTGCCGCATAGATCGGGCCGGTCACGACTGCGATACGTGGTTTGAACGTCGTGATGATGGCGAGCACGACGGCTCCGATCAGAACCGCAAACCACCAGCCGGGGATCGGGGCGAACCACTTCGGCTCGATCAGGGACCATCCCCACGCACCGGCCCCGAGCACGATCATGAGCAGGAAGGCGGTCTTCGCTGCCACGCCGCCGATGGTCATCGAATCTCGGCCCGATGACACGATGGGTCCCTGGTCGAGCACGCCATCCGCCGAGCCCTGGCTCGGCATCCTTCCGAACTGTCTCTCAAGCGTTGGGTTTGCCATTGGGGTCCTCCTGATCGGAGACATCGTAGACCGGCTCGTCGAAGTTTCCGGCAGATAGTTCCACACACAGGGGCGGGATGCGTCTAGCCTCGGGAACATGCCCAACGACGGTGCATCTGACAACCAACACCGCCTGATCGTCGACCGATTCGTCGCCGCCA
>CBDUOH010000087.1:0-8076 GCA_965368815.1 uncultured Acidimicrobiia bacterium | reverse complement strand
TGGGCGACCTCGAGCAGCGTTCGACGCATCAAGGTGCCACTGGTCATCGCCGGCGTAGGGGTGGCCACATCCGGCATTGGCAACTTCCTTGAGGACGTTGTCGACCTCGACGTTGGCGAGTCCCTGTACTCATGGGGCGGAATCGTCGGAGTCGCAGGCATTATGGCTACCGCAGCCATTGCCTTGACGGTCCCCGGGTGGGTGAGATGGAGTGCGCTTCTCCTGTTTGTGTTCGTCGCTGGATCGACGTTCCCCGACACCGGCGGTCAGTATCTCATGGGGATCGGGATGATGGGGTTGGGATATGCGCTGATCAGGTTCGGCGCAGGCCCGGCTCGGTGATGCCACACCTACCGAGCAGCTGACCAGAACGACCGATGACGCGGTGCAGTCGGGATCAGTGTGCGTCGACGGCCGACAGGACCCACGCTATCTCATCAACGGGATCCTCGATCCCGATGTGGAGGTTCCATCCCCCGATACGGTCACCGGGTTCCCACAGGACCCAACGCATCTCTTCGAGCTCGTCACCGATCGCTTCAAGGTCGGCATCGTCGACCGGTAGTTCGTCGTAGCCGAGCGCCTCAAGCAGCACCCACCACGCGCCCGCCCTTCCTGTGGGGGTCCCCCGCCTGCGTCCGTGGCTGCCGCCGCTCGATCCAGCCCACACCATTGCCTCAAGCGCTGTTGCGGGGTCCACGTCGGCGAGGCGTGCCCGATTCGGCCCCAACGCCCTGATTGCTTGTTCGACCGTGCCATCGACGGTGATCGCTTCGGCCTTGCCGAGCGAATCCTCCCACCACGGCTTGATGAGCTCCATGAGCGCATGACAGACACCGTC
The DNA here is from genome assembly GCA_965368815.1 of uncultured Acidimicrobiia bacterium. Lineage (GTDB taxonomy): Bacteria > Actinomycetota > Acidimicrobiia > Spongiisociales > UBA5794 > UBA5794. The sequence continues at coordinate 7,235 of CBDUOH010000087.1, read as the reverse complement.
TTCGTCCTGGGGGTCCTCCGCCTCGGGAAGGTCGACCCAATCGAGCTCGATGTCGAAGATGTCGTCGGGGAAATCAGCGCGGTCCGATTTGTACACGGCGACCGGGTACTCGGGCTCCCATGACTGCTGACCGAGCGGTATCGCCAGCACCTTGGCGTCGATCGCATCCGGATCGATGACGTCGCCACGAATCGATCGTTCGTGGGCGATCATCGCCCGAATGGTGGGTGTGAGCTCATGCGGCTCGAACTCGGACCACGGATGGCTCGATGCTGCGACCTCCCAAATGGGTCCGAGCGCAAATCGCCCCTTCCCGTCGGTCAGGATCCCAGCGTTGACCGATATCTCCACGGGTGCCTCAAGCGCAAGGCGGTATTCAGCGAATTGTGCGGTCGCCCACAGCTGTTTGCCACGGTCGACGGCCTCGTTGCAGCGGTCCCTCAGGTCCACGAGATCTTCCCAGTCGCGCCGCGAACAGATCCCGTCGATGTATCGGGTCAACCCGGCAAGATCCGAGGACTCGATGAGTGGTGTCAGCTGGTCGGTCACACCCAAACACTAGATGGCTTGAACACCGTTGGCGCTACCCCGTTCGGGGCACCGCACACGAGGTGACAGTGACGTCGATCGAGCCCACACCGATGAACGCCAGGGTCGTCGGTCGATACTCGTCGCGGACCGTCACGCACACCTCTGTCGACGTCGTCGCCACCTGTACATCGACGACGTGAGCAATCTGTGCCGCGGCAACCAGCATTGACTGACTCGCCGCTGCAGCGCGGTCGAGCTCGACCGCCGACTCATACAACGACTCAACATCAAGCATTGCTGCGCCAGCCTCCGCACCGGCATCGGCAGCGCTTGCGACGGCACGGTATGAAGTACCGAGCAAGGCGAGCTCCACGGCGAGAGCGATCATGATGAACGCGATGAGAATGAGGCCACCGAACATGGGAAGCATCGATCCTCGTTCATCACCTCCCAACCGGCAGTTCAACGGTCGCTCCGATACGGACTTATCGGTGCCGATGCATGCCCCGTGATTGTGGCTCCGACCCGTCCACCCCCGACGGCCACGACATCGATCCGGACCGCTGACGAAACATGCACGACACCGTCGACGACCTCGACCGTCAGCACGCCGTCGGCGTCTCGGTGCGGAATCTCACCGTGACGAGCCACCCACGACGCCACCGCACGAGCCTCGGCGTTTGCCCTATCGGACGCCTCAGCCATCCTCACCACCGTCAGAAGAACGGGAAGCGTGACGAGCATCACCACGAAGCCGATGACCAAGGTTTCGATCAACGAGGATCCCCGGTCCATCGGGTGGGGCCACCGTACGAACGTGGCCCTCATGGTGGCACGACGACAGCAGCGAATCGATCGACCGAGACGGAGACGGGTATGAAATCGGGACCGGGCGGAATCCAATCGAAATGCACCTGTCCGTGAACCCGACTCGGATCCACCTCGATGGAAACGGCGAGATTGGTGACGCCCGGGACGGTCGCCCGAATGTCACGTTCAAGCCGAGCCTCGGTCTCTTCGGCCCGTTCCACATCGAGCGCTGCACCGCGTACTGCGGCATCGAGTGCGGTCGCAGCACCATTGCGAGCCACGACAAGGAATCCCACCTGCACAATCACCGTGACGAGGACGAAGAAGATCAGCATCGAGACCAACCCCTCGACGATGACTGACCCGCGATCGGACCGGAGTTCCACTGTCAGCCGAAGAACCCACCGAACTCGTTGGCGACATTGCCCCAGATGTCGCCGGCCGTGGCCCGCACTTGCGGCAGGAGCAGAGCGATGACGAGGACCGCAATGGTCGCAAGACCAAGCCACTCGACCGTGGTCGCACCGGTTTCTCTTCTCAGCATGATGCCTTCCTTTCTCAATCGTGCTGACGGTCAGCACCAAGCGCCGACCTTTGGAGATTCATGGCCCACCCGAGAGCGCACGCAAACCCGTGAGCGTCGGGTACAAAAGGAACAACAGAGCCGTCGGAACCATCAGCGCCAGAACGGGGCCGTACGACGCCACGGCACGTTTTCCTCCCTCCGAGGACAGGTCGCGTTCGATCCCCGAGCGGAAGTCGACGGCGAGCTCCCCCAGCATGCCAGCCAGTCGTCCTCCCGACTCGTGCGCGTGCCCGAGGAGGTCATAGAGGCGGCGAGCATCAGGATGGGCGGTGGTACGAGACGCCGTGAGCAGACTCGCAACCAGACCACCCCCCTCCTCTTCCCGCGCGATGATGTCCCGGATCTCGTCGATGGCAACACCAACCATCTGTTCACCGACAGCCCTGATCGAGCCAGAAATGGACGTACCGGCCATGACATGAAGCGCGATAGCGTCCGCGACGATGGGGAGTTCGAGCCGGAGACGCTTCGCCCTGCGCTCAGCCGCATTGGTTCGCCGAACGGACCATACAAAGTAGCCAGCCCCCGCACCAAGGGCAGCGAGACCAGGGATCGATCGACCAGGTCCCGCAAGGAACAAGTCGCCTTGGGCAACCAGCACACCGACCAGCCCCCCGATGACCACCCAAGCGAGCCACGGCATGTCGACCGGGCGGCGCATCTTCTGATTCAAGTCGACGCTCGACCGGTCGGGAGGCATGAGGTAGGCGCCGAGACGGTCGGCCATCACGCCGCGCGTCGTCCCAGACACCACCAGATACACAGCACAGGCCGCCAAGAAGGCGACGAAGACGGTCATCGGAACACCCTGGGCGCATGTGCAAGCGCGGCGACTCTGTGGGAGAAGATCCAGCCCGCAGAGGTGCATACCAAGCCGATACCGACGACGATGCCGCCCTCAACCGTGCGAAACGAGTCGGCTGCCTGCGGGTTCGTCGCGATCGACAAGGCGAGGATCGCCCACGGTGCAGCCAGTGCCACGCCTGCGGTCCACCGCTGCTCGGTGAGTGCGGCTTCGTGTGCTTGTCGCAACCTGAACTCTCCCGCGATTGATGCGCTCAACGCAGCGAGGACTTCCCCCACTCGTTGGCCACCGGTGTCGTTGGCGATGACGAGCGTCATAGCCACCCGATCGGCAGTCGCGTCGTCTGCGTGGGATCGAACGACGTCCATTGACTCGGAGAATCCGCCGCCGTAGAGAAGGTGGCGACGAACCTCGTCGAGCGTTTCTGCGTGCGGACCGCCCACTCGCTCGGCAGCATCGACATAGGCGTCCGGGAGCGTCATGCCGGCAGCGACCGAGGATCGAACGTGGGCCAGCAGGTCCGGCCAGGTTGCTGCATCCAACTCTCTGGTTCTTCGCCTGCGGACCGAAGATACCTGGAGCGGAATCGTTGCACCGAGTATGGCGAACGCACCAGCAGGTATGAGCGTTCCAAGCAACCCCAACGAGATGACGAAGGCCGACGCGCCAGCAGCACAGGCACCGATGATGGCGTGCAGCCCCCATCGCGGGCGCTGGATTGTCAGACTGGGTAGATGTCCACCTGCGATCACCCACGCAGCTGCAGCAGCGGCCAGAACGGCGATTCCTCTCATCGGCGGTCCGACCCAATCACCGCGCCACGCGACCTCACGTACAGAGGGTCCACGGTGAATACGTCACCATCGAGTTGGGCTGGAACCGAGAGGATTTCCTCAACGCGGCGCCCCGACGGTCCGCGGCGCAGGAACACCACGAGATCCACAACCGAGGCAACCGTGCGACGCAGGAACGGGATCGAGATGTTGTCCCCTGCGAGCACCCCGTACGACACCAGCTTCTCGAGTGCGTCGCGCCCCGAGTTCGCATGGATGGTCGCCATTCCACTGCATCCGGCGTTCAATGCCATCAGCATGTCCAGGGCCTCGGGGCCGCGAACCTCCCCGACGACGATTCGATCCGGTCGTTGCCTCAATGCCTCTCGCACAAGGTCGCGCAGCGAGATTGCCGATCCACCGTCGAGTCCGGCAGCCCTTGTCTGCATCTGGGTCATGTCCGGCAATGGCGCCTCGATCTCGAAGACCTCCTCGCAAGTGACAACACGCCGGTCCGGCTGCACTTCTCGCAGCAGGCAGTTCACCAGGGTTGTCTTGCCAGCGCCTGGAGCCCCCGCGACCAGGATCGTCTGGTCGTCGCGGACGGCGTCATGCAGGAGTCGACTCACGTGCTCTGGGAACGCCTCTCGTTCGACCAGGTCCGACAGCGTCCCTGCTGTGACGACGAACTTCCGGATCTGTATGTTCATGCGATCGGGATGTGTCACCGGTGGGCCGGTGATGTGAACCCGGGAACCGTTGGGCAGCTGTGCGCTGACTATGGGATTCGCCTGGTCAACGCGACGACCAGTTCCGACAAGGAGCTGGTCCGCTACACGCCGCACCGCGTTGGCGTCAACGACGACATTCGAGAGCTCCTTCACACCATTACGAACGATGAAAGTTCGCATTCCACCGATCACGATGATCTCTTCAACCAGTGGGTCTTCAAGAAGTTCGGATATGAACCCGTAGCGGGAAACCGAGGCAGCGACGGTCATGATCCCAGCCCTCCGCCGGTCAGGGAGCGAGAGAATGCACGATCGGGCAACCGTGCGTGCACGGCGTTCCTCCGCACCTTCGCACGAGAAGGGATCACAGCCACCGGATCGAGACCGGTCCACCGACGAACTGCTTCGATCGTCTCCGATCGGTTGCTCGATGTGGCCCGATTCAGCACGAGCTCAGGCGTCGGGCCGAACCAGGTGCTCGTGAGTCGCGCCGCGCGGACGATCCCCGTCGGCGTCGCATCCACGACGAGCAGAACCGAGTCGACAGATTCAAGCAACTGGTCTGTCATGGCTGCCGCTCCGGCATCGAGCACAACGGCCTCGTACAAGGCTGCCCCGGCTTCGACGAGACCCACCAACATGACATCTCGTATCGGGAGTTCCCCCTCTCGGTGAGAACCGGGAATGACCTCGAGCGCTCCGACCCTTCGCACGCAGGACCCGTCGAAGGTGCCCTCGGCACGAACCATGTCGGCGGCATCTGCGATGTCGGGCCGCGGCGGGATGCCGAGCCGGATGGCCACCGAAGGACCGGTGAGATCAACGTCTACGAGCAGCGTGCGCATCAAGCGAGATCGGCTCAGGGCGTATGCGCACGCAACCTCGGTTGCCCCGGGAGCGCCACGAGCACCAACCACCGCTGTCACCGTCCCACGCACACCGCCTGGAGCCCTGGGTTCGGATGGAACAACAAACCGAATCGCCTGTACGAGAGCATTCATGTCGACGTTGTCGGGCAGTACTTCATCGGCGCCACCGATCTCCAGCAGTGTCGCGGCCGGCGTATCGCCCGCAGGGTGAACGCCCACGACGGCGAGACCCAATCGGGTCCATGTAGAGATCTGGTGTGGTGTCACCCAGGTGACGTCACCACCGGCCACAACAACATCGATGTCGCCGACGTGGCCCTCGATGTCACGAGGTTGGAAAGCACGGAGCACCACCTTGATGGCAGCCGAGTCCCGGGCGTAGGCGACAAGGTTGGGCTCCCATTCACGCGCCGACAGAACCGTGGCCACACGCACCGTCACGGGGCCACTCTCACGAGATCGATCTCACCCATCCGATCGGCAGCGACAATACGTCCTGCGAGTTCATCATCAACGGCAAGCAGCAGATCGACGCTGTCAGCCCGAGCCCCGTCCGTGTCCAGCCGGGCCTCGACAACAAACACGTCCGAAGCTATCAATTCGGTCCGGACCCCGTTGGCGAGCCCGCCGGACGTCGTTCCGTAGACATCAACCCGGTCTCCGGCCACCAATCGCCCGAGCACAGCGTGCGACGGGTCGAGCGATAGCGCTACGACGTTTGGAACGCTCACAAGCTCAGGAGGCTGAAGGAGTGAGGGGATCAACGGTTCACCCTCCGCGATCGGAGCACGTAGGGACCACTCGGCGAGTTCCCCAAGGCTCGATCCGACGACCATGCCCGACGACAGTTCGACGTACCGGACGGTGACATCTTGGTCGGTGAGCGGCTGGCCGGGCTGCAGGTCGCCGGATGCAACGAGCACCGGGGTCAGTTCGGGCGGACGCGTCATCATGAGCACGAGCAGGGCCGCCACCATCGCGAGAGCAAAACCGAGCACGCGGCGGCGATCGAGCCACGGCAGCGCCCGACCGCTCAACCCGATGCTGATTGCCATCAGCGCTGTTCCATGGACACAATGTGCGGCAGAGACACGTAGCGAGCAGAGCCGCGGTCTTCGACCACCACGTGGTCGACACCGACTGCTGTCACGACGCCGCGGTAGAGATGACCGTCCGATGTTGCGAGCAGGACCAGATCCGCACGATCTGCGCTAGTGATCAGCCTGTCCCTGAGGGACATCCGACGCTGAGCCGCCGATCGGGCGGCCTCCTGTTCGGCTTCGAGGGTGTCATCGAGACGGGACCGCATGTCTCTTCCGAGACGTGCGAGGTCGGGGTGGCTGAACGGGTCCATGGCGCTCCCTTGATCGCTCGTCGCCCAGCTTCTTCTCCCAGCAATCAGGAAACTCCTCTGAGTGGTCGACTGCAAGGGGGTCATCCGACGTTCTTTCGCGAGATAGCGCCGAGTTGCGCGACCTACCGCCGGATATCGCGGGATGAGCGAACTACGAACGCCTCAGCTCGACGCTGGGACTTCCTGGATCACCCAGCCGTTGCCGTCGGGATCATTGAAGTCTGCGAAGGAATTGAACCTGGCCCTGTTGGGATCCACCCCGTCCTTCCACCCTTCAGGCGTCATGTGGCGGATCGCTGAAACCGGCGCTCCGCGCTCCAACAATGCATGTCTGGCGGCGACGATGTCCTCAACGACAAGGTGAAGACCTCTGATTGACCCCGGCTCGGCATCCGTGATTCCCACACCGAACGACACCGAACATGCAGAACCAGGCGGAGTGAACTGGACCACCCGAAACGCGTCGCCTGCCTGATGGTCCACGTCGAGCCGGAATCCGAGCGCTTGATAGAACGCTTTGGCCCGATCGACATCTGAAACGGGAAGCAGAATGAGTTCGAGCTTGTAGTCCATGTGCTTGCACCTCATCAGCGCCGTCGTGCGAATTCGTAGCGTCGTGCGCCCAGGGAACCGTACCAATCCTGTTGCTCGCGTGTTCGATCGATGGCTGAGCCTTGCCGACGGTTTCTCGAACCGCTCGTCGCAGGGATTCACCCTCGCGGTCCGTATCATGGGGCGTGAGCGGACCGCTTGCGGGCCGCTCGATTCGTGTCCAC
>CBDUOH010000086.1:0-8241 GCA_965368815.1 uncultured Acidimicrobiia bacterium | reverse complement strand
GGTAGCCGTTGTTGGTGAGGATGATGTCGACGAGGTTCTTGCCGATGTCGTGGACGTCGCCGCTGACGGTGGCCAGAACGATGCTGCCCCGATCCGCCTCGTCGACCCGATCCAGATGGGGTTCGAGGTACCGGACCGCAGCCTTCATCGTTTGGGCGGACCGAAGGACGAACGGCAGTTGCATCGTCCCGTCGGCGAAACGTTCACCCACGACCTTCATGCCTGCAAGGAGGGTGTCGTTGATGATGCTCATGGCTGCGGTGTCCTCGAGTGCACTGTCGAGATCGTCCTCGAGTCCCACGGGGTTGCCCGTGATGATCCGTTTGGTCAGGCGCTCTTGTGTATCAAGGCCCTCGAACGGGTCGGACTCGACCGTTTCGCTCGTGACATCTTCGAAGGCATCCAGGAGCGCTTCGAGCGGGTCATAGCCCTCGGCTCGCCTGTCGTGGATCAGATCGAGACAGATCGTGATCTGGTCGTCAGGGATCTCCGAGAGCTGGGTGATCTTGGCCGCATGGATGATTGCGGCGTCGAGCCCGGCCTCGGTGCATTCGTGGAGGAACACAGAGTTGAGGACCCTCCGTGCCGCCGGCTTCAAGCCGAACGATACGTTCGAAACCCCGAGCACCGTCGAGCAGCCGGGAATTTCGTCCTTGATCCGCCGGATCGCCTCGATGGTGGCGATCGCGTCGCCCCGAAGGTCGTCGTCCCCGGTCGAAAGTGGAAAGGTCAGCGGGTCGAAGATCAGATCCTCTGCGGACAATCCATAGCGTTGCGTCGCGAGTTCGTGGATGCGGTGGGCTATCTCAAGCTTCCACTCGACATCCCGAGCCTGGCCCTTCTCGTCGATCAACAGGCAGATGACAGCGGCACCATGTTCGCGAGCGAGACGCATCACCCGGTCGAACCGGGAACCGTCGCCGTATCCGTCCTCGAGGTTTGCCGAGTTCAGGACGCTTCGGCCGCCGATGCGCTCCAGTGCCGCCTGCATGACCTCGGGCTGGGTGGAATCGATCACAACCGGTGCCGTGATCTCGGTGGCGAACCGCTGGGCCAACAACGCGATGTCGGTCGTGCCGTCGCGCCCGACGTAGTCCACACAGAGGTCCACGAGGTGGGCGCCTTCTGCGACCTGGTTCTCCCCGATTGCGACACAGGCATCGATGTCACCTGCCAGCATTGCATCCCGGAAGGCCCTCGATCCGTTCGCATTGGTCCGCTCACCGATGATCAACATCGACGTGTCCTGGTGGAGTTTGACGGGTGCGTACGTCGAGCTCACAGATGGGATCGGTTCGGGGTGTCGGGTCGCCGACGTCAACGCTCCGAGATGGTCGACCAGCGCCGCAATGTATGCAGGCGTCGTTCCACAGCACCCTCCGACGACGCGGACCCCGTACTCGGTCACGAACGTGGCAAGATGATCTGCCATCGCGTCGGCTCCCAGGTCGTAGTGCATGGCACCGTCGACGACCGATGGCAGTCCAGCGTTCGGAATGATGCTGATGGGAACGCTCGCATGTCTCGTGAGATGCCGAACAGCCTCGTACATCTCGACGGGACCGGTCGCACAATTGAGACCGATCACATCGGGGCCGAGTGCCTCGACGGTGGCAAGGGCTGCACCGATCTCCGTACCCGGCAGCATCCGGCCCGTCGTCTCGATGGTGACCTGGGTCTGGATCGGAACCGTTCGGCGTGAGGCCGTCATGGCCGCTCTCGCTCCGTTGACAGCCGCCTTCACCGAGAGAAGATCGAACTGTGTCTCGATGATGATGAGATCCGCTCCGCCATCGATCAGTCCGGATGCCTCGACCTCGTACGCTCGTTTGAGATCAGCGTATGAGATCTGGCCGAGCGTCGGGAACTTGGTGCCGGGGCCGATCGACCCGGCGACGTATCTGTCCTGGAATCGGTCCGCCGCGGCGCGGGCAATCCGTGCGCCCTCGGCCGCGAGCTCGTATGCGCGATCCCCGATTCCGTATTCATCGAGTGGAACGGAGAACGCACCGAAGGTGTTCGTTTCCACCACATCGGCGCCGGCATCGAGATAGGCGGTGTGGAGGGCATCGACGACGTCTGGTCGTGTGACGTTGAGGAGCTCGTTGCAGCCTTCGAGGTTCGGTCCCCCGAAGTCGTCGGCGGTGAGGTTCTGGCTCTGGAGCCATGTTCCGGTGGCTCCGTCGAATATCACCACGGCGCGGTTGACGGCGTCGATGTACGTCATGGCCTACATCGACCCTGAAGGTTCGGTTGCGTTCTGTGCCCCACGGCGTCTCCTCTCTCGAAACGCTCACGGCGTAACGAGCGGACTACCGCTCGGTCGGTTCCCATCGATCAGGCATTGGCACCGTGCGCTTGCGTCGGTTGCCGCGGCTTCAAAGGGCCTGTCCCTCCACCGCTCAAGATGAGCGCTTCGTCGGGCAGGTTAGCGGTGCGGCGGGGAGCTGCAATTCGTTTGGCGGTCGCGCTACTTGTTCCTTGCTGCTTTGGACTTTGCCCGACGGCGGAGCCCGCCGACCGCCCACCCGATCGCAATGCCGGTGAACAGGAGGATCGAGTACAGAATCCACGCAGGCATCGTCGCTTTGAGGGTGACGAACTGGATATCCACGCTGTCGGTGTTGGACACCACGAAGATCGTCACGATGGTCAACGCGATGACGGCGACGATGAGCCGCATGCGCGCCTTTTCGTCAATCGCCTCCCACTCGCCCTCTCGTGGTTCTTCTGGCATGGCACCGTCCTTGGTTGGTTGGTGCTGAGCCTAGTTGTCGCCTGAAGGGCGGGCTAGCAGACTTCCCTGACGGTGGGGTACGGATTGACCGCTGCACCGCCACCGGGGTGGAGCTGGAAGTGAAGGTGCGGGCTGCCCGCGTTGCCCGACGATCCCATGTACCCGATGACATCGCCTGCGTTCACGCGCTGCCCGTTCTGGAGTCCGGCGGGGTAGCCCTGGAGATGTGCGTAGTAGTAGCGGTATCCGGCGTCGTCATACAGGTAGACCACGATGCCACCAAGGTTGACGGTCTTCATCTGGATGTACCCGTCCTGGACAGCGACCAGCGGATGCCCGTAGCCGGTCGACGAATACATGTCGGTGCCCTTGTGCGATCGGGTACCTCCCGAGCGGGGGTAGCCCCACGAGTTGATGAATGTCGACCCGCCCTGAACGGGGCACACGAACCCTGGGATCGCACCGGGGGCAAGGCCGGCGGCGGCACCGTTTGCGGCGGTGTGTGCTGCGGCTGCCTGCTCCGCCTTGCGTCGTGCTTCTGCGATGTCGAACTCGCGCTGTTCCTCGCGTACCGCGTTGATGGCCTCCTTGACGGAGTCGGACGCCTCGGCATACGCGGCGTCCGCAGCGGCATACAGCCCCTGGACCTCTTGGAGTTTGGCTTCGGCCTCGGCCTCGAGGACCAACGCATCTGCCTCCTGGTCGGACAGGTTGATGCGGAGCCGGTCGACTTCGCGATTCACCGCAGCCAATTGGTCGATGTCGGACAGCCCGCGGATCGACGCCTGATCGAGCAGCGCCTGGGAGATGATGATCTCCTGGATCGACGCCAGGCTGAAGGCTGTCTCCACGCCAGCGTTGCCGCCGCTCGTGTACGCGTCGATCACGATGTCCTTGGCGCGTTGGTCGGCGTCGGCGGCGTCGGACTCATAGATGGCGAGCTGCTCCTTGACCTTGTCGATCGTGTAGGTCAGGTTCTCACGCTGGCGGTTGATCTCGGTGAACTCGGCAATCGCCTGATCCAGGTCTGAACGTGCGCGGTCCCACTTCTTGAACGCCTCGGATTCGAGCGCCTTGGCCCGGTCCAGTTCGGCCTGAGCCTTGTCGACGTCGCTCTGGGTTTGCGCCGAGGCTTCCGAGGGCAATCCGAACACGGCGACTGCGAAGAGCGCCACCACGGCGAGTCCTCTTCGTGCCTTTGGCCCGGTCACCTGCATACATCGTCCCTACGGTTGCCCATGCGACAACCCTAGGCAGCCATGACGTATACGGACGTGTCATAGGCCGGGCCTACAGTCGTGGTGTGAGACTCACCAACCGTCAGCTGAACCGTTCGACCCTGGCCAGACAAGCGCTCCTGCGCCGTGAACGGGTGTCCCTCTCGGAGGGAATTCGGGGTGCGATCGCACTCCAGGCGCAGGACGCGGCGTCGCCGTACATCGCTCTGTGGAATCGCATCGATGGTTTTGAGCCCGTCGAACTCGACGCCGCGTACCGCGATCGGGAGATCGTCAAGGCGACCCTGATGCGCGTCACGCTCCATGCGGTGCATCGAGATGACTACGCGATGTTGCACGGCGCCATGGTCCGTCGGCTCCGCGATCGTCTGCACGACACGCGATTCACCGAAACCGGGTTGTCCGTCGCAGCGCTGGATGCGCTGATTGGGGTGGTGACCGAACGCTTGTCGGTGCCCCACACGGTGCCCGAGATCAGGGCCGTGCTCGAGGAGCATCTCGATGCGGCACCGCACGAGGGTGTGTGGTGGGCGATGAAGCAGTTCGCCGCGCTCCACCATGCCCCGTCCGATGCGCCCTGGTCGTTCGGCCCTCGCAATGCCTTCCTGGCGGCTGGGGACGCGGCCCACGAATCGACGGACGCCCTCAGGGCCTTCCTACGACGGTATCTGGAGTCGTTCGGCCCGGCATCGCGTCACGACTTCGGTCAGTTCACGCTCCAGACCCAGGCAGCGATCAAGCCCTTGCTCGAATCGATGGAGGAATCGCTCGACATCCACGAAGGTCCCGGCGGTGAAACTCTCTACGATGTGCGCGGTGGGCTGATTCCTGACGCCGACACGCCGGCCCCGCCCCGCCTCATGGCGATGTGGGACAGCATCCTGCTTGCGTACGCGGATCGAACCAGGGTGATTCCCGAGGCGTACCGCAAGACCATGATCCGTCGCAACGGGGATGTGCTCCCGACACTGCTCGTCGACGGATATGTCGCAGGCGTGTGGCGACCGATCGATGGCGAAATCGAAGCCACCGCGTTCCGGCGGCTCTCGCCCGAGGAGTGGGATGGGCTGACTCGGGAGGCGGCAAGCCTGCGTGCGCTGCTCGGACGCGACCCCGCTGTCTACCGCCGGTACCACCGCTGGTGGGATTCCATCGAGGGTGTCGAAACCCGAATACTCCGGTGAGGATCAGCGGGGCGGCAGCGACAGCAGCGACCCAAGGAGGGCAGTCGCCCGCTCGTTCCCGACGACAGCAAAGTCCTGCGCGTTACGACGATTCGTTTCGCCCTCGATCTTGTCGCGGAGTCCCTGACCTTCCTCGGTGAGGGTGTGATCCGCACGCACATACCCCTGCTGCACCAGCGCCGCAAAAGCATCGGATTCATCGACAACCCCACCGTGCCACAGCTCCGTGAGGACGACCATCTGGTCAGGGAGCAGTCCCGCTTGACGCCACGCTTCGACGTGGTCGTGTTGGCGGATATACCGCATCGTCCGCAGGCGTCGGAACATGGCCGCAGCCTCGTCTTGCGGCAGGTCGATCGTGCGATGTTCGGCTGCCACGATGTGGTCGCTCGACGCCGCATCGATGATGGACGCCATGGCGGCGTTGCAATTCCTGACTGCAGAGGCGTTCGCTCCCCACAACACGGTTGACGCGTTGTCCACGGCTTCGTCGAGCAATGTGAGCAGGGGTGTCAGTCGATCCGAGGCGCACCATCGGCCGTCGACCATCGACACGAGCGACATCTGATCCAGCGATTCGATCCAGTCGCGGACCTCGCCCTCGGCGGCGTACGGCTTGCGCCGTTCGAGGACCTCGGTCGTGACTCCGCGGCCGTTGAGGAATTCGCCGAACTCGGGCAGGGGCCCGAGATTCAGAAGGCCGATCGCTTCAGCGGTTGCGTTGATGCGTTGCTTGTCCGCTGATCCGATGGCCCGACCGTTGGCAAAGACCAGCCGATCAATCTCTGGTGCAATCTGGGCTACGACATCCATGGCGCATCGTACCGAACACACAGGAGCCGCCGGGCAGAAAAACCCGACGGCTCCCTCCTACGACCCAGTTCGCGGATCGTCGCTCAGCTACAGCCCTTCGAGTCGCCGCAGTTGAGGCACCGGTAGCACGAACCGTTACGAACGGTTATGTGCCCACAGGTGTCGCACAACGGGGCGTCGCCCATCTTGTCTGCAAGGACAGCCTGGACCGCCGCGGTCTGGACATTCGATGCCGACCCGTTCCGTGCGGCCGGAGCGGCTGGTGCCAACGAAACAGGCTCGCTGTTCCTGAGCGGCGGACCGACATCATCAGCCGAGTCCGTGAATGCCGCAGCCTTCACCTGGTCGGCGATGTCCTGTTCCATCGCCGCGTCGGTGAGGTCGAGCTGGAGACCCGCATCCACGGCAAGCCCCTGCGGGGGCTCAGGGAGTTCGCCACTGCGATCCGGTGGGACCTGTGCCAACTCGTCCCGCTTGAGGTATTCCACCCCGAGCGCACGGAAGACGTAGTCGACGATCGAGTTGGACATCTTGATGTTCGGATGCCCCTCGACCATGCCTCTCGGCTCGAACGTCTGGAACGTGAATGTGTCGACGTACTCCTCAAGCGGCACGCCGTACTGGAGTCCCTTGCTCACTGCAATCGCAAAGCAGCTCAGGATTCCCCGGAGGGTTGCCCCTTCCTTGGCCAGATCGACGAAGACTTCGCCGAGGGTCCCATCGTCGTATTCGCCGGTGCGCAGGAACACCTTGTGCCCGCCGACCCGTGCTTCCTGCGTGTAGCCCGTGCGACGAGCGGGGAGCAGGAACCGCGGCCGCGGCATGTTGGCGTACGCCTGCGTCGGCGACATACCGGGCTGGAACAGGCCTGCGAACAGATCGATCTCCCTGTTGATCGCGTCGGTCAACTCCTCGTCCTCGTCGTCGCCTGTTCCTTCGTCTGAAGTCGACGACAACGGCTGTGACGCCTTCGAGCCGTCGCGATAGAGGGCCATCGCCTTGAGGCCGAGTTTCCACGACAGGTGGTACGACTCCTCGATCTCCTCGATCGTGGCCTCGTTCGGCATGTTGATGGTCTTCGATATCGCTCCGGTGATGAACGGCTGGGCAGCGGCCATCATCCGGATGTGACCGGTGTGATGGATGAATCGCTTCCCGATCCGGCCGTTCTTGTTGGCGGTGTCGAACACGACCAGGTGCTCGTCCTTGAGCCCCGGTGCACCTTCGATCGTCTGACGGCCACAGATCGTGTCGTTGGCCTCGCGGATCTCTTCGGCCGTGAAGCCGAGGGCGGACAACATGTTGAATCCCAACCCGTTGTACTCGTCCGGTGTGAATCCGAGGCGCTGCATCGTTTCCTCACCAAGCGTCCACTGGTTGAAGGCGAACCCGAGTTCGAACACGCCCGGAAGCGTTGATTCGATCTTGGCGATGTCGGCCTTCGAGAAGCCGCGCGCCAGCAGTGTCCGCGTGTTGATGTGCGGCGACGTCTCGAGAGTCATGGTTCCCACGACGTAGTCGATGATGTCGTTGATCTCCTGCTCGGAATAGCCGAGCTTGGCCAGTGCTGGCGCAACGGACTGGTTTGCGATCTTGAAGTAGCCGCCGCCTGCAAGCTTCTTGAACTTGACGAGTGAGAAGTCCGGCTCGACGCCCGTCGTGTCGCAGTCCATCAGGAGACCGATCGTGCCTGTCGGGGCGAGCACGGTGGTCTGCGCGTTGCGGTAGCCGTGCTCCTCACCGAGCGACAGCGCCTTGTCCCACGCATCGTGGGCCATCTCGAGCATGTCGGTCGGGCAGATGCGCTGATCGATACCAACGACGGTGTGACCGATGTTGTCGTACTCGAACTGCTCGGCCCCATAGGCGGCCCTGCGATGGTTCTTGATGACCCGGAGCATCGAGTCGGTGTTCTCGTGGTACCGGGGGAACGGCCCGACGACCGATGCCATCTCGGCAGAGGTCGCATACGCGTCTCCGGTGAGGATGGCCGTCAAGGCACCTGCGATCGCGCGGCCCTCGTCGGAATCGTACGCGATACCCATCCGCATGAGAACGGAGCCGAGGTTGGCGTAGCCAAGACCGAGGGTCCTGTAGTCGTATGAGCCCTGGGCGATCTCCTCGGACGGGAAATGCGCCATGGTGACCGAGATCTCAAGCACCATCGTCCAGAGTCGGATGGCGTAGCGATAGTCCTCAAGGGCGAAGTCGCCCGTCTCGTCGTTGTAGAACTTCCCGAGGTTCAACGATGCGAGGTTGCATGCGGTGT
>CBDUOH010000085.1:0-8325 GCA_965368815.1 uncultured Acidimicrobiia bacterium | reverse complement strand
CTGACGCAGAGGAGTTACAAGTAGATGGACCTGACACTCAAGGTATGGCGCCAGGCGGGTCCGACCGACTCGGGTGCATTCAAGACCTACAAAGCAACGAATGTGAGCCCCGAGGCATCGTTCCTCGAGATGCTCGATCAGGTGAACGAGACCCTCAATGCCGCAGGCGAGGACCCCATCGCGTTCGACCACGACTGTCGAGAAGGAATCTGCGGTACGTGCGGCGTCATGATCGATGGCAACCCGCACGGACCGCAATCAGGCACGGCGACATGCCAGCTGCACATGCGGAAGTTCAAAGACGGCGACTCGATCACCATCGAACCATGGCGTGCGTCCTCGATGCCGGTGATCAAGGACCTCATCGTCGACCGATCCCCACTCGACCGGATCGTCGAGTCGGGTGGATACATCTCGGTGAACACCGGCGCGGCACCCGACGCCAACATCATTGCCGTCCCCAAGGAAGCAGCTGAGTCCGCGATGGATGCGGCTGCGTGCATCGGATGCGCCGCATGTGTCGCCGCCTGCCCCAACAGCGCGGCGAACCTGTTCACCGCAGCCAAGATGCAACACCTCAACCTCCTCCCGCAGGGCCAACCCGAGCGCTACACCCGTGCCGTGGCGATGGTCGAGACGATGGAGGAGTACTTCGGCTCGTGCACGAACCACGGTGAGTGCGAAGCAGCGTGCCCGAAGAACATCTCGATCGACTTCATCGCACAGATGAATCGTGACTACGTCAAGGCACAGTTCAAGAACTTCGCCAAGTCGGGCCAGTAGCCAGCGATTCGTTCGCATTCCGACGCCTGAGGAATCAGACACACGCGTGCCGTGTTACAACAACCGAGCGACACAAGGGAACACGACATGGCCACGAACGGGCGGGGGCGCGTACGCGTCGAGCCGACTCAGAAGCGGATTCGAGCCCAGATCGGTGGAGTGACCGTTGCGGATTCATCCGATGTCATGATGGTGTGGGAGATCCCCTACTTCCCGACCTACTACTTCCCTGCGACGGACGTGGCCATGGACCTCCTTGCGGACTCGGGAGAGACGAAACGCTCACCGAGCCGTGGTACGGCAACCCTCCACGACGTGACGGTCGGGCCCAATACGGTTCCTCGCGCTGCACTGATCTGGGACGAATCGAAGATCGAGGATGTACAGGGGTTCGTCTCGTTCGACTGGGCTTCGATGGATGCGTGGTTCGAGGAGGACGAAGAGGTCTACTACCACGCACGCGACCCCTACACCCGTGTCGACATTCTCCAGAGTTCACGCCACATCAGGGTCGAGGTGGACGGCGTCATCGTCGCTGATACCGACAAGGCGCGGATCCTCTTCGAAACCGGTCTTCCCGCCCGGTACTACATGCCCAAGACCGATGTGCGGATGGACCTGCTCACGCCGAGCGACACCGAAACCCACTGCCCATACAAGGGGACGGCCCGATATTGGACGATCACGGTCAACGACACCAAGTACGACGACCTCGTCTGGGGATACGACGCACCCTTCAGCGAAGCCGCTGGCATCGCCGGCTTCGTGTCGTTTTGGAATGAGAAGCTCGACATCTACGTCGACGGAGAACTTGAGGCGAAACCGAGGACCAAGTTCTGAGCCCCGGCGCATGGATTCGTCCCTACCCCGGCTTGCGGCGTCAGACGCTCCTATCCTGTCGATCAGCCACCACGAAAGGACCACAGCATGGTCAAGTTCCTCAGTGACGAACACTTTGCCGCCGCCAACGAGGCGTTGAGCAGCGATCCCGGATTTCAGAACGCCATCACGGGTGTCGACCTCAGTGTGCAATTCGACGTCAGCGGTACCGACGAGGGCGACATCGCATACTCGCTCACAATCGAAGACGGATCGGTATCGACCTCGAAGGGGCCCCTTGCCGGAGCAGATGTCACCGTAGGGAGCGACTACGAGACATCGAAGGCGATCTCGAAGGGCGAGCTCAACGTCCAGATGGCCTTCATGACCGGCAAGATCAAGGTGGGGGGCAACATGGCGAAGATCATGATGCACCAAAGCGTGTTGAACGAGTACGCCCGTGTCCTGTCGAGCCTGGACGTCACCTACTAGGACACCGGACTCGCCGGCACTGCCGACACGGATTCGAGAACGAAGAAGGGCCGCCCCTGGTTGGGCGGCCCTTCTTGGCTATATGTGCAAAGTCCGATCAGCCGGGCTTGACGGCATCCTTGAATGCCTTACCAGCCTTGAACGCTGGGACCCTGGTCGCCTTGACCTGGATCGGAGCGCCGGTCTGTGGGTTCCGTGCCGTCCGAGCCGCGCGGTCGCGAGCCTCAAACGTGCCGAAGCCCGTGATCTGTACCTTGCCTGACATCACGACTCCGCTGACGATGACGTCCAGCGTTTCGTTCACCATCTTCTCGGCCAAAGCCTTCGACTCGCCCGTATTACGAGCAACAGCTTCAACGAGTTCACCCTTGTTCATTGGGAAACCTCCTCATGTCCACGACGTTCGTGGAGCGAATAACACGAGTGTAACTCTACCCAGCACCCGAATTGCAAGCAACAATAGGGTTTTCTTGAGCGTGCCGCACGGCTGCGAACCGATTAAAGTGTTTTCGAACCGGAGGAACATTGAAGAAGAACTGGACAAAGATCGCGGTCGCCCTCGGCCCAGCCATCATCATCGCCTCGGTCTTCTGGGAGGTTGCCCGAACGAAACCGGACTACAAGTTCGTCGTCAGCCCCTGGGCGCTGCGCGGAACCGAGATGATCCACGGCGACGTGTTCCTCGCTCTTGGCATCTCACTCCTGGTCGTTGCGCTGCTGACGGCTTGGGAGGGCTCACTGCGCCCAACGGTCTCTGCATCGATCGTGGGACTCATCGTGGTTGCCGCAACGGTCGTGGCGTTCGTGTACGCAGACGACGACTTCTCGCTCAACGTCAATCCGGTGACGGCCATCATCCTGTCGATCATGCTTGCCGCTGGCGTATCCATGGCCCTCCGCAGCCTCTTCGGGGCGCAGTCGCGTTGGTTCAAACGTGCCATTCCGGTTTTTGCCGTGTCTGTCGTCGTGATCGGGGGCATCATCGCCCTCACTGTCATGAACACTGTCATAGAGGTACCCACCTGGCAGGCAGTGTTCGTCGTGTTCCTTGCTCTCGGCGGGTTGTCTTTGGCCATCCGACCACTCGACATGGGGGCCAACCGCATGTTGATCATCGCCACTGTCGCAACGTGGATGACCATCACGGCGTCGGGCGGCGCGATGCGCCAGACGCTCATCGACAACCAGACCGTCGCTGACGCCGCCGCCCAGTACAAGGACACCCAGGCAGCCGCAGGGTGGTGGCTCGCTGGCATGGGTGTCACGATCGCCTTCGTTGGAGCCGTCGGTATTTGGGCGAGGCGCCGCGACCTCGTCGCAAGCCTCGCACGCGCTCGCAAGCAGCGTGCCGCCGCCGAAACGAGCGCCCGCGAGATCCGCGAGGCCCAGGAGGCCTACGAGCAGGAACAGGCCGCGTTGGCTGGTAGCTGAACCACGCCCGGCCACCGGGACCGCACCCCTGCATCACTTGAGCCGGCCCCGAGGGACCGGCTCATTGGCGTTCCGGCTCCGAGAGCCGATCAGTAGTCGACCTGCTCCAAATCGGCAACCTTCTCGGCGACGGCGACAGCCGCCTCCTTGAGCCCTGCAAGCTCATCGTCGGTGAGCGGCACCTCGCGAACCGATTCGACGCCATTCGCACCGAGTTCGGCCATCACGCCGAGGTAGACATCCGAGATCCCGTACTGGCCTTCCATCCACGCGCACACCGGCATCTGCACACCGGCGTCCTCGATGATCGCCTTGACCATCGATGCCGCTGCAGCGGATGGTGCGTAGTAGGCGGACCCCGTCTTGAGGTACGCCACGATCTCTGCGCCGCCATTGCGGGTCTTGTCGACGAGCTCCTCGATCTTGTCAGGATCGAGCAACGCGGTGATCGGCGTATCCCCCACCGTGCACATCGACGGCACCGGTACCATCGTCTCACCGTGCGACCCGAGCGTGACTGCGGTGACATCGAGGATGTCGGCTCCTGTCGCTTCGGCTATGAAGTTCGCAAACCGGGCGCTGTCGAGCATGCCGGCCTGGCCGAGCACACGACTCTTGGGGAATCCGGATACCTCTGCGGCGAGCGTGGTCATCTGATCCAATGGATTCGTGACAACGACGATCACAGCGTTCGGTGAGTACGTGACGACCTCTTCCGTCACCGACTTCACGATCTTGGCGTTGACACCAAGGAGATCCATGCGACTCATACCCGGTTTCCTGGGCAATCCGGCGGTGATCACCACGACATCGGAGTCTGCGGTGTCGGCATAATCATTCGTGCCGGTCACTTTCGTCCTGTAGCCCAATACCGGACGCGACTGGTTCATGTCGAGGGCAAGACCTTGCGGAAGTCCCTCGACGATGTCCGTCATCACGACCTCATCGACGATGTCCCACTCAGCTATCCGCTGAACGGTGGTTGATCCGTACTTGCCGGCCCCGACGACCGTTACTTTGCTCATTGCTCGACTCCTGCACTCTCTTGATTCAAACGGTAGCGGTCCTGTCCGTCGTCCCATCGGGACGCGCACCGTCGAGACCGTGTTCCACCGGTTGACCGCCTACATGCGATCAATGACTGCCGTCCCGAACTCGGATGTCTTGACCTCGGTTGCGCCTTCCATCAGCCTTGCGAAGTCATACGTCACGATCTTGTCACCGATGGCACCTTCGACACCCTTGACGATGAGGTCTGCCGCCTCACCCCAGCCCAGGTACCGGAACATCATCTCACCCGACAAGATCACAGAGCCGGGGTTGACCTTGTCCATCCCTGTGTACTTGGGTGCCGTGCCGTGGGTCGCCTCGAATATGGCAACGCCGGTCTCGTAGTTGATATTGCCTCCGGGTGCGATGCCGATACCACCGACCTGAGCGGCCAGGGCATCAGACATGTAGTCGCCGTTGAGATTCATCGTGGCGATGACTCCGTACTCGGCTGGTCGCGTCAGGATCTGCTGGAGGAACGCGTCGGCTATGACGTCCTTGACGAGGATCTTGTCGCCGGGCTTGCCGTCGCAGTCGTCCCAACCGACCGCGACATCGGAGAACCGCTCCTTGACGACCTCGTAGCCCCATTCACGGAATGCGCCCTCGGTGAACTTCATGATGTTGCCCTTGTGGACCAATGTCACCGAATCGCGCCCCTGATCGACGGCGTATTCGATCGCGGCAGCGATCAGGCGCTTGGATCCAGTCTCGGAGATCGGCTTGATACCGAGCCCGCTGTCAGTACGGATGTCCCATCCGAACTCCTCGTCGAGGAAGGCGAGCAACTTGGCAGCGCCTTCGGTCCCCGCTTCGAGTTCCTTGCCGGCGTAGACGTCCTCGGTGTTCTCTCGGAAGATCACCATGTCCACATCCTCGGGATGCTTCACCGGCGACGGCACACCCTTGTACCAACGGACCGGACGCAGGCACACATACAGATCGAGGATCTGACGCAGTGCCACGTTCAACGACCGGATGCCCCCGCCGACCGGGGTCGTCAGTGGACCTTTGATGCCGACGAGATGTGTCTTGAATGACTCGACCGTAGCGTCAGGAAGCCACTCCCCCGTCTCGTTGAAGGCTTTCTCCCCTGCGAGAACCTCGATCCACTCGATCTTGCGGTCACCGCCATAGGCCTTCTCGACGGCTGCATCGAACACACGTTGGGCTGCTGCCCAGATGTCGGGGCCGATGCCGTCGCCCTCGATGAATGGGATCAGTGGGTTGTCGGGGACGCTGAGTCCCGCCTGGGTCTTGGTTATGGCTTCGGCCATTGTTGTATCTCCGTCTTGTCGGTTCTGGTTGGTTGAAAACTGGTGGAGCGGGGTTTCATCCGGCCCTCGATGCTCTGGCGAGCGACACCGTATTGGTGAGCAACGATGCCCGGGTCATCGGTCCGACACCGCCCGGTACCGGGGTGATCGCCCCGGCGACGTCGACGACCTGATCGAATGCTATGTCGCCGACGAGACCACTATCTGTCCGGTTTGTACCGACGTCGATGACCACGGCTCCCGGCTTGATGAACGATGCATCGAACATGCCCGGCCGACCCACGGCAGCGATGAGCAGATCGGCCTGCCTGCAGACCGCAGCCAGATCCGCCGTCCGGGAATGTGCCTGGATCACGGTTGCGTCGACACCCTTGGCCCCGAGCATGAGTGCCATCGGACGACCGACGAGGAAGGATCGACCGACGACCACTGCCGTCATGCCGGCGACATCGATCCCGTAGTAGTCGAGCATCGTCATGATGCCGGAGGGGGTTGCCGGCAACGGCGCCGGGCGATCGAGCATCAGGCGGCCGAGGTTGAACGGGTGCAGGCCGTCGGCATCCTTGCTCGGCAGTACACGTTCGACGGCCGCCTCACCATCGAGGTGATCGGGAAGCGGCAGTTGCACGATCATCCCGGTCACATCAGGGCGGGTGTTGAGCGCATCGACGGCATCGATCACATCCGATTGGGTCACACCGGCATCGAGCTTGACATCGATCGAAACCATGCCGACCGATTCGGCGTCCTTGTGCTTGTACCGCACGTAGCTGTGGGAGGCGGGGTCGTCGCCCACCAACACCGTCGCAAGCCCGACAGTCGCGCCATCGGTGCCGAGTGCCGCGACATCATCGCGTACCCGTTCCTTGACAGCCTTTGCGACCTCGGTGCCTGAAAGAATCCGTGCGCTCAATGTTTGAAGTGCCTCCTGCCCGTGAAGACCAAGGCTACCCCGTGCTCGTTCGCGGACTCCACGACGTCGGCATCCCGAACGGACCCGCCGGGTTCGATGATCGCAGTGATTCCGGCCTCCGCGAGGGCATCAGGGCCGTCACGGAACGGGAAGAATGCATCCGAGGCACACACGGCGCCTCGTGCGCGATCGCCAGCTCGGGCAAGCGCCCTTTCGGCTGCACCGACCCTCGATTGGTCACCGGCGCCGACGCCGACCGCGGCACCGTCTTTGACGATGACAATCGCATTCGACTTGGTGTGTGCACACACGATCCACGCCATCGCCAGGTCCCGTCGCTCGATTTCGGTGGGTTCCCTGGTCATCGCCTGCCAGGATTCGGGCTCGGTTTCGACCCTGTCCCGCTTCTGGACGAGGAATCCGCCGTCGATCGAACGGACGTCGAGGTCGAAGTCGGACGGAGGCTCTGCGACCAGCAGTCTTAGGTTCTTCTTCGATGCAAGGATCTCGGCAGCTGCAGGGTCGACGGCTTGGGCGATGACGATCTCGACGAACAATCGTGCAATCGCTTGCGCAGTGGCCGTATCGAGACGTCCGTTCAATGCGATGACGCCACCGAATGCCGAGACAGGATCGCACTCCCACGCCTTCTCGAAGGCATCGGCCATCGAATCACCGGTTGCCGCACCACAGGCATTCATGTGCTTGAGGATCGCGACCGAGGTCTCAGGCAGGTCGTTGACGAGGCGCCACGCGGCATCAGCATCGGCATAATTGTTGAACGACATCTCCTTGCCTTGGAGCTGTGTTGCGCTGGCCCACCAGCCCTTCACGCGCTCCATGCCGTAGATCCCGGCGTCCTGCTGCGGGTTCTCGCCGTAACGCAGCGGGTCATGCTTGACGAGCGGGAGCACCAGCCGGTCCGCGCCGTCACGTTCGAACCAGTTCACGATGGCGGCGTCGTAGGCAGCCGTTCGGAAGAATGCCTCCCGTGCGAGATCGGCCCGCAGCTCAGGGGTGGTCCCGCCCGCGTTGACCGCCTCGATGAGATCTCCATACCTAGCCGGCGACACCACCACCGCCACCCACGCGTGGTTCTTGGCCGCTGCCCGAATCAGTGTCGGACCGCCGATGTCGATCTTCTCGATGGCTTCTGCATGGGTCGCTCCCCCGGCGATTGTCTCCTCGAAGGGATAGAGGTTGACCACCACGAGCTGAAAAGGCTCGATTCCGAGATCGGTGAGATCCTGTCGATGGTCGGACTCGCCCAGATCGGCGAGGATCCCGCCGTGTATCCGGGGATGGAGTGTCTTGACCCGTCCGCCGAGCATCTCGGGTGCGCCGGTGACATCAGGGACACGGAACACCGGGATGCCCGCTTCCTCAAGGTGGTCGGCGGTACCGCCCGAGGACACGATCTCGACGCCGCGGGCATGGAGCGATTCGGCAAACGGAACAAGGCCCGTCTTGTCCGAAACCGAAAGCAACGCTCGCTTGATCGGAAGTCTGTTCATCGGCCCCCGCCTTGTTGATTCGTCGTCGCGGACCACTGGACCGTGT
>CBDUOH010000084.1:0-8381 GCA_965368815.1 uncultured Acidimicrobiia bacterium | reverse complement strand
CCTCGATGTATCGGTCATGGGCCTCGGTTCGGGTGGTCCGAGTCGGCTCGGACAGCGTGTCGGAACGGATGTGCGTGCTGTTCGTCAACTTGTGGCGCGTGCTCGCGAACTGGGCATCAACATGATCGACACTGCTCCCGATTATGGGATGAGCGAAGCTCTGCTTGGTGAAGCCTTCACCGCTGAAGACCGTAGATCCCTGATCATCGGCACCAAGTTCAATCCTCTCAGACAGGACCGCTCCCTCAAGGTGAAAGCCGAACTCCGCCGGTCCATCGAATCGAGCCTCAACCGGCTCGGATGCGAGGCGATCGACGTCTTCTATCTCCACGGCGTACCGCCGGGTTTGGTCGAGGACGTCTGGGATGTCTTTGGCGAGTCCTTGAACGCGGCCGTGGACGATGGCCTGATCCGATTCACCGGGATCTCGGAGGCGTACGCCATCGATCACGAACACAGCGCCCTGCGGCAGGCAATCAAGGAGATCGATTTCGATGTCGCCATGGTGGGATACAACATCCTGTCGCCTTCCGCACGGTCGCTTGTGTTTGATGACGCGGTTGCTCGTGACATCGGGTTGGTCGTCATGTGCGCGGTGCGAGGGGTGATCACCGATCGGTCCCGGCTCGCAGCGGTGATACGGAACTGGACGCGTGCAGGGCTCCTCGATGACTCGCTCGATCCCGACGATCCGCTCGGGTGGGTCGCGGACGATCCGCACCGCATTTCGGAGGCTGCCTACAAGTTCGCGAGGGAACCCGCAGCCGTCGGGTGTGTGCTGACAGGGACGTCCTCAATGGACCACCTCGAACAGAACGTGGCAGCCATGCATGGTCCCGGGCTTTCCCCCGATGTCCTTGAACGAATCTGGGCGGTCTTCGGACCGGTCAGGCGGAATGTCGGGCCGATCGACACCACCGAAGGTTTTCTGGCGTCTCTCGACGAACCGACGTAGGGATCGGTCTGCAGTACCGATCGCCGGACCGAGGAGTTTGGCGTCCTACGGTGTCGTGGCGCCCGTTGGTCGGACCGACGCGTCGCTGAACGTGACGACGGTCCAGCGTTCCGGATTGTGGATGTCCCGATTTCCCATGACGGACCACACGTGGCTTTCGCTCGCACGATCGGCAGGTTCGAGGAGTTGGTGGATCCGGTACCCGGCCATGCGAACGGAGTCACCGTGCGATGGTGGCCATGCACCGTTGAGAGATGGAGCAAGTGACTCCCAAGGAAGTATCAGGGTGGCGGTCCATCCATCGATCAGACCACCTGATGTTGCGACGTCGTTGATCGTCGTGACGAGGCCCGGAAGTTCGTAGTCCATCTCACCGATGCGCCCGAGGCGTTCACCCGCCCGCTTGCGATAGTAGATGTAGTCCCCGAGGGTCAACCAGGATTCGAGCTCGTCGAAGTCCTGCTCTTCCACGAGGTGCTCCATCCACGCCCAGCGGACCTCGTACCCGATGTTGTCCACGTTGCGGCCGATCTCGTAGTAGTACCCCGAGCCCTCGATGAAGAACTCCACGGCGTCATCGGCGATGTACACATGATCCCTGGGTTGATCCATCACCGGAGGCCTGTGGGGTCCTTCCACCCGATACGACACGTGGAGATTCGTGTCGTCCCACAGCATCGCGATCCGGGTTGTGACGGCGGCTGGATCACCGGTTATCTCTGCGAACGGTGCCGACCATTCCGCTGCATCCCAAATGTCAGGATCGACCGTGGTCGGAACCCCACCGGAGTCGGGGAGCCGCAAACACGTGTACGTCGCGACCGGAGGGAGGTCGGTATCTGCCGGGTCGGCACGCTGTGAAACCAGGTGTCGCCCGAATGATGAACCCGGAGAGAACGGTCGACGGATGGTGATACCCGACTCGGTCACGGTCGTGAACTCCTCGCTTGCGGTGTGCCGGCCGCAGGAGCCGACCGGTGTGTCTGTGCGCTCGGGACACCATACTTCGGGTCCGTAACGGTCCGATCGGCCCGTGGAGCCTGCGCGGCGA
The DNA here is from genome assembly GCA_965368815.1 of uncultured Acidimicrobiia bacterium. Lineage (GTDB taxonomy): Bacteria > Actinomycetota > Acidimicrobiia > Spongiisociales > UBA5794 > UBA5794. The sequence goes on along the minus strand of CBDUOH010000084.1, from coordinate 6,375 downwards.
TTGCTGGCGAAAGTCGTGAGTACCGGGGGGATTGCGCTACCGTTCGGTTTCCGCTCCGGGTGGAGGCCAGCGCACTGTCGCTTCCCCGGGGACTCACGGACAATCTTCTCACCCGGTTGGACTGCCTCTTTCGGCCGAATCTCGAATCCGTGGACGGAGGCGTCGCGGAATCGCAGACGAGATCGAATACCAACCAATGATCCTGCACGGATCGAGGAGCCACCATGTCCACCCCATCCTTTGCCGATCTCGGCCTGCCGAAATCGATTCTCGGCGTCCTGTCCGATGCCGGTTTCTCGGAACCCTTCCCGGTCCAGGCAGCCACCATTCCCGATGCGCTTGCAGGCCGCGATGTCACCGGGCGAGCCCCGACCGGTTCGGGCAAGACGCTCGCGTTCGGGCTTCCGATGCTCACACGGGTCCCGAAGGCCCGGCCGAACAGGCCAACTGCCCTCATCCTCGCACCAACCAGGGAGCTTGCTGCACAGATCCGGTTGGACCTGGCCCCGTACGGCAAAGTGACCGACCGTCAGGTGTTCGCCGTTTTCGGTGGCGTTCGCTACAACGCACAACGGGACTGGCTCGGACGTGGCGTCGACATCCTTGTCGCGACGCCGGGACGGCTCGAGGACCTCATCGAACAACGGATCGTCGATCTGAGCGATGTCTCGATCATCGCCATCGATGAGGCCGACCGTATGGCTGACATGGGCTTCCTCCCTCCGGTGAAGCGGATCCTGGATCAAACGGCCAAGAACCGCCAGACCCTCCTGTTCTCAGCGACGCTCGATGGGGATGTCGCGACACTGATCAAGCGGTACCAGACCAATCCGGCACGCCACGAAGTCGGAGGGGCTGACCCCCAGGCCACGGAGGCGAAGCACCACTTCTGGCTTGTCGACAAGAACGACAAGGTGCAGCACACCGCTGATGCCATCGGGGCGTCCGGTAGCACGATCGTGTTCGCCAGGACCCGGCACGGAGCAGATCGACTCGCCAAGCAGCTGTCGAAGATCGGTGTCGATGCCGTCGCGATGCACGGTGGTCGATCACAGAATCAGCGCAACCGTGCCCTCAAATCGTTCTCCGACGGCAAGGTTGAGGCACTGGTCGCAACGGACGTCGCCGCTAGGGGGATCCACGTCGACGATGTCGCCACCGTGGTCCACTATGACCCGCCGCAGGGGCACAAGGACTACCTCCATCGCTCTGGGCGGACAGCCCGAGCAGGCGCATCGGGCACGGTCGTGAGTCTCGTCACGGCAGGCGAGAAGCGAGCAGTTGTGCGGATGCAACGCAATCTCGACATGTCCGAGCCGATCACCCCGGCCTCTCCATCGAAGATGTATCAAACGGGTGCATGGACGGATACGGCCTCACCGGCGAGGACTTCCAACGGCCGCAAGCCGGCCAGACAGGATCGTCGCCAGTCGGAGGCGCCCCGTCAGGTTTCCGAACCCGATGCTCGTCAGGACAGGTCGGAGAGGTCATCGAGGCCGAAGCGTAAAACGGCGAAACACATCCCGGCAACGGACAGGAACGGCTCCCAGCAGAGCGTGTACGTCGGGAACCTTCCTTGGCGTGTTCGTGACGACGAGCTTTCGAGTCTGCTCGCCAAGTACGGCACGGTGCACGATGCAACGGTCAAGATGGATCGTCGCGGACGATCCAAAGGTGTGGGATTCGTGACCATGTCGCGAGCCGATGCATCCAAGGCGGTGCACGAGCTCAACGGGCACAAGATCGGTGGCCGTCCGCTCAAGGTTCGATTCGCCGAGGCAGCTGCGCCAAGGCGCTAGCCGCCGGCAATCACGCCCACAGCGAACCCTTGCCCGGCTCGTTCTCGGTTTTCTTGGTGTCGGCTCTGAGGCTGAGCAGGAGCTCGTTCAGAGCACCGGTGTCCACGAGGAAGCCGTCATGCCCGTGGATCGAGTCGAGCACGGCGAAACGACAGCCGGGCAGATTCGCGGCGAGTTCTCGCACCTCTGATACCGGATACAGAACGTCGGTGCTGATGCCGATGACGATGCCCTCGATCTCGATACGCCTCAGGATTGCCTCGGCGGGCCCGCGCCCTCGGCCGACATCGTGACTGTCCATCGCATCAATCAGTGTCAGGTATGTGTTCGCATCGAAACGCTCCACCAACTTCGTTCCCTGATGCCGGAGATATGACTGGACCGTGAACGAGTCGCCCTCGGTCGCGCGCCCGAAACGGGTGGCGAACTCCGTCGGGCTCCGATATGTGGCCATGGCGAGCATCCGCGCCGTCGCCAAACCGTCGGCCGGGGGTTCATCGGGAGCGTATTTTCCCCTTTTGAACGCCGGATCGGTCACGATCGCACGTCGCTGGACTTCCGACAGACCGACCGCCCACGGTGACTGGGTGCCGCCGACCCCGATCGGCGCAATCGCCTGGACGGTCTCGGGGTACAGGATCGCCCACTCGAGCACCTGCATCCCGCCCATGGAGCCTCCGACCACGAGATCCAAGGTGGTCACGCTCAGCTGGTCAAGCACCAGTTTCTGGAGATGGACCATGTCTCGGATCGTGATGCGGGGGAACGATGCCCCGTAGGGCGTCTCGGTACCGGGTCGGAGCGAGGTCGGACCGGTGGTGCCCGAGCACCCTCCCAGCACGTTCATGGCGATGATGAACGATGAGGCGGGATCGAATACCTTGCCCCGTCCGAACAGGTCCGACCACCATTGATCGGCGTTGGCGTCGCCCGTGAGGGCGTGGCAGATCAACGTCGCGTTCGCCCGGTGACGTCCCCACGACCGAACCTCCACCGTGACATCGTCGAGCGTTCCCCCTCTTTCGAGGGGGAACGGCCCGGCAACGGTTACCCGATGCTTCACGATGCGACAGCCTTGGCAGTCCGGGTGGCGGCGAGAGCCTGGGCGAAGTCCGCCTTGATGTCCTCGATGTGCTCGATTCCGACTGACACACGGACCAGGTCGTCGCTCACACCAGCCGACAGCTGCTCCTGCGGGTCCAGCTGCTGGTGCGTCGTCGATGCAGGATGGATCACCAGCGTCTTGGCATCACCGACGTTTGCAAGATGCGATGCGAGTTTGACGGCATCGATGAACTTCTTCCCGCCCTCGACGCCGCCTTCGACTCCGAATGACAGCACTCCACCGAACCCGTTGGACAGTACCTTCTTTGCCACCTCGTGGTACGGGTGGCTTTCGAGACCGGGGTAGTTGACCCATGTCACTTCCGGCTGTTCCTCGAGCCACCGGGCCAACGCAAGGGCGTTGTCGACGTGTCGTTGCACCCGGAGCGACAACGTCTCGAGTCCCTGGATGAGCAGGAATGCATTGAACGGGGACAGCGCGGCTCCGAGGTCTCGAAGGCCTTCGACCCGTGCCTTGATGGCAAAAGCGATGTTCCCGAACGGTCCGTCCGGTCCGAACGTGTCGCCGAACACGAGTCCGTGGTATCCCGCTGACGGCTCGGTGAACTCAGGGAAGCGACCGTTGCGCCAGTCGAAGTTCCCTGAATCGACGATGACCCCGCCGATCGACGTGCCGTGCCCGCCGATCCACTTCGTGGCCGATGCAACGATGATGTCGGCACCGTGCTCGATCGGTCGTATGAGATAGCCGGCCGCGCCGAACGTGTTGTCGACAATCAGTGGGACGCCCGCCGCATGTGCGGCTTCGGCGAAGGCAGCGATGTCGGGGACGTTGAACCGAGGGTTTCCGATCGATTCGAGATAGACGGCTTTCGTCTTGTCATCGATACGGGCTGCGAACTCCTCAGGATCGTCTCCTGCGACAAAGCGGACCTCGATGCCGAGGCGCTCGAGAGCTACCTTGAACTGGTTGTAGGTACCGCCGTAGAGATACGACGTCGAGACGATGTTGTCACCGGCGCTTGCGAGTGTCGTGATCGCCGTGAGCTGGGCTGCCTGGCCACTTGCCGTCGCCACTGCGGCAACCCCGCCCTCAAGCGCAGCAACGCGCTTTTCGAACACGTCCGTCGTCGGATTCATGATCCGCGTGTATATGTTGCCGAATTCCTGGAGAGCGAACAGGCGTGCGCCGTGGTCGGCATCATCGAAGGTGTACGACGTGGTCTGGTAGATCGGAACCGCCCGCGCGTTCGTGCCCGGTGCTGGTTCCTGGCCAGCGTGGAGCTGGAGTGTCTCGAATCTCGGTGTGTCTGTCATGGTCCCTCCCGGGAAGTTGGCAAAGGATGCGGTGGCGCTTGGGAGGTCCAGACAAAGAGAAAGGATCCGCCCGTTACCGGTGCAGATCCTCTGAGGTGGTGTGTGTGCTGGTTACACGAGAGGTCTGCACGGCTGTGTCATAGCCATGCACATCATCTCGCAGGAACAAGCAAACGTCTTCATGTGGAAGGGGAAGGTAGCCGTCCTGTGCCGTATGTCAAATCGAGATTTCGAATGACGGACTCACACGGCGTTCTGGAAACCCCAATCGGTGCGCGATGCCCTCGCAGCCTCGACGTCGACCCTGGCCAGGAGTACCAAGCCGATGATGAAGAAAGCGGCCACGGAAAGGATCGCGGCTCGACCCGATCCGGTGACAGCGCTCACGATGCCGAACACCAGCGGACCGATACCGGAAAGCTTGGAGAACACGGAGAAGAACCCGAAGAATTCGGCCGATGCCTCTTCGGGAATCATCGTTCCGTACAGGCTCCGGCTCAAAGCTTGCACACCGCCGAGCACGAATCCGACAACGGCAGCCAATCCGAGAAATCCGGCGGATGAGCCCTCCGGGATGAAGTAGGCGGCGCCTGCGAGACCGGTCCAGATGACGAGCGTGATCATGATGGCGCGTTTGGGGCCCGTCCGTCCCGAGACCATGCCGAACATCAAAGCACCGAAGAACGCGATGAACTGGACCAGCAGGAATGCGAGTGCAATCGTTTCGATCTCGAGTCCGAGCGTGTCTTCTGCATAGGGACCGGAAACCGCGATCACTGTCCCGGTTCCACTGTTGTAGATGATGAACGCCACGATGAAGAGCAACAGCTGAGGAAAATGCTTGAGCTTCTTCGTGGTCGCCATCGTGCGGTCGAAGCCGATGCGAGCGAACTGGCGGATCGATTGCTTGTCGTTGGCGATCTCGCTGTCGGCGGGCAGTCGGGAGAGCGAGAACAACGAGAAGACGATCCACCACACTCCCGCACCGAAGATCGAGATCCGTGCAGCCAGGGACTCGGTGAGCAATGCATCGGGTTCGTCGCTGCTGAACATGATCAGGACGAGAGCGAGGGCCAGATAGAGCCCGCCTCCCAGGTAGCCGAGCGCGAAACCCTTCGAGGACACCTTGTCGATTGTGTCGTCCGTCGTGATGTCGGGGAGGAAGCCGTCGTAGAACACGTTGGCTGCCACGAATCCGAACTGGCTGACGACCACGACGACGAGAAAGAGCATCACCTGTCCGTCCGGGACGAACGGGACCCCGAGGGCGAACACCGCCCCGAGGAACGCAAAGTTGCGCAGCATTCGCTTCTTGGAATCCGAGTAATCGGCCATGGCACCGAGAATCGGCATCGCAAGGAGCAGGATGATCGACCCCACGCCGATCAGGATGCTGAACAGGGCCTCACCCGAGAGTCCCCAGTACGTGTCCGTGGTCATGATCGTGCCGGTGAAGAAGGCGCCGACCACGGCGCCGAAGATCGTGATGTATGCCGAGTTGGCCCAGTCATACATCGCCCATCCGAAGATGGTCCGTTTGTCGTTCCTGACTGGTTTGTTGGGGAGGTCGGTCGGTTGCGTCATGCGACGTGGACGCTAGCACCATCGAACGAGCCCGGACGGCTCGAAGCGCCTCGCGTGTTTTCCTCGCGAGGTAGGGTCTGTGCGTGATGACGATTCGTCGTGCCACTTCCGATACCGTCGGTGACGCTGTGGCCGCTCTGGCCGACCTCTACCACCGGGATTCGGCAACCATCGAAGAGTTGACTGCGCTCGTGTCCGATGAGGACATCGTCCTCCTGTTGTCCCTGGATGGCAAGCGTGCAACCGGTTACCTCCACGGCCAGATTCTCGACCGGTTGGATGGCGAACGGATGCTGCTGATCTACGATCTGGAAGTAGCAGTACCTTGGCGCCGGCAGGGCGTGGGTTCTGGGTTGATGCAGGCAGCGTTCGACATCGGACGAGCCAGCGGAGCGAGTCGATGCTGGCTCCTCACGGAGACGGACAACCACGCCGCTTGCGAGTTCTATGGTTCCCTTGAGGGTGAACGTTGGCCCGCGGTCGGCTTCAGGTGGTCGTTCGCCGCCGAGACACCGGGGACCAGACCGTGTCGGCGCATCGATGGTTCGCGTTGACCGCTCAATGCTGGTGCGTCTGGTTTGTTGGGTTCCCGGGTAGCCTGCCCGTCAAT
>CBDUOH010000083.1:0-8389 GCA_965368815.1 uncultured Acidimicrobiia bacterium | reverse complement strand
ACATCCTGTCGTACTTCGGCAAGCGTCTGAAGGGGTACCGCTGGGATCAGCCCGCGTTCGTGCTGTCGTACGCCAATCGGCGCAGGCTCGAGATTGCCCGTGCCATGGCGACACAGCCAGAACTCATCCTCCTCGATGAGCCCACGGCAGGGATGAACCCACGCGAGACGGCCGAGATGACGGATCTCATCAAGCAGCTCAGGGACGAGCGCGGTTTCACGATCGTCGTCATCGAACACGAGATGCGCGTCGTGCGGGACGTTTCCGATCGCGTCGTTGTGCTCGATCACGGTGTCAAGATCGCCGAGGGTGACTACGGATCGGTGTCGACGAATCCCGACGTGATCGAGGCGTATCTCGGCCGGCCTGCGGAGCGCAACGATGACTGATCAGCCGATCCTCGAATTCCGGGGCATCAATGTCCACTACGGCCCGGTGCACGTGCTCAAGGACGTCAACATTGCGATCTTCCCTGGCGAGATGGTGTGTCTGCTCGGAGGGAATGCCTCGGGAAAGACCACGACGCTCAAGACGATTCTCGGCATGGTGCACCCATCCAGTGGCGACGTAGTCGTCGACGGCAAGGTGATGACGGGGTCGACCACCGCCGACATCGTCGCTCGTGGGGTGACGATGGTTCCCGAGAACCGACGGCTGTTCAAGCGCATGACGGTCAAGGAGAATCTCGAGATCGGGGCATACCTGAGAACGGACAGGGACCATCTCGATGACGAGCTCGATGCGATCTTTGCGATGTTCCCCCGTGTCAAGGAGCGGCTCGGACAGAAGGCAGGAACCCTTTCAGGTGGCGAGCAGCAGATGGTCGCCGTGGGCAGGGCGCTGATGGCAAAACCCAAGGTTCTGCTGATGGATGAGCCTTCGATGGGTCTCGCCCCGGTACTCGTCCAGCAGAACTTCGACATCATCGAGCGGATCAACGACGCCGGTGTCACGGTGTTCATGGTCGAGCAGAATGCCAACATGGCACTCTCGATCGCAGACCGCGGCTATGTGCTTCAGACCGGTCGTATTGTCCTCGATGACACCGCCGATGCCCTGCTCGCCAACGAGGATCTGCGCAAGGCGTATCTGGGTGAGGTCGACTAGGCGAGGAGCCGGGATGAGCGTTGATCGAGCCGACGTCGTGATCATCGGTGGAGGCATCATCGGTATGGCCATCGCCTATCAGATCGCCCGCCGATCGGACATGTCGGTCATCGTGCTCGAGAAGGGCATTGGGCTCGGTGAGGGGTCGACCGGAAGCTCATCTGCGATCACCCGCCAGCGCTATACGACCATCGAGAATGTTCGTGTCTCGCGCGACGGGAATCGCATATGGCGCAACTGGAGCGAGTACATCGGAGCCGAGGAACCCAACGGCAGATTCCATGACATCGGAGTGCTGTGGATGGTCGACGATGCACCCGACGCGGTCGCGTACGACCAGAAGCGAATGGCTGCCGAAGGGATCGATGTCGTTGATATCGGCGCCGATGACGTGATCGACTTGTTCCCGGGGTTGTCGAACTGCATGGTTCCGTTCGACCTCACGGGCGAAACCGAGCATGAATGCGCTCCCGGCAACCGGTTCCTGCTCGAACGCGACACGGGGTTCTTCGACGCAACGGGTGCGTTGCTCGATCTTGCGATCGCTTCCAAGAAGAACGGTGTCGACGTCCGACTCGCGACCATGGTCACCGACGTCGTCACGTCGGGGGGTCGGGCGACCGGCGTGGTGCTCGACGACGGAAGCACGATATCGGCAGGCCTGGTGATCAACGCTGCTGGTCCGTGGTGCAATCGGATCAACGCAATGGTCGGGTTGGAGATCCCATGGCATCTCGTGCCGACGCGCATCCAGGTGATCTACCGCGACCTCCCGCCGGAGGTGCCACGTCCGATTCCTGTGACCTGCGACGGCGCGGGCGGGATCTACTTCCGCCCCGAGTCCAACGACGGGCAGGTCATCCTCGGGTCGATCCTTGAGGAGGACGAACTCGAGGAGGTGGATCCCGACGCATACAACAAGATGGCCAACCGGTCATTCATCGATTCGAAGATCCACGCGCTGCATCACCGGATTCCCTCGCTCCCGTATCGTGGGATACCAGGTGGGATGGCCGGGTTGTACACGGTCAACCGTCAAGACGTGTTGCCGGTGGTAGGTCCGACGGCGGTGGATGGGTTCGCCGTCGTGAACGGTTTCTCCGGACACGGATTCAAGGAGTCCCAGGTGATCGCGTCGATGATGGCGCAATGGATAACGGGGGAGCGGGCATCGTACGACACCGACGTCCCGATGTCGTTCTTCTCAATCGACCGTGAACCCGTCGAGATCGCCGAACACAACGTGTTGGCTTAGGAGTCCGGTCACACGACGGTACCGACGCCCAGCCGCTCGGCATTCTCGAGAGCCCTGGCCGCTGCAGCCACATCCTGACTTGCGATGCCCACCGACTTGAAGAGGGTGATGCCACCGCCGCGCAGGAACCCTGTGAGCAGTTCCCCGATCTCGGCGTCGGCGTCGACTTCGGCTTGGAGGAGGTCACCGGCCTCAAGCGATGCAGCGTTTCGGTCGTCGACAACCCGGTAGGCATCGCGGACGACGGCTGCGGGGATCTCGACCATGTCAGGAGTGAACGCCCCCATCGCATTGATGTGTGCGGTGCGCCCCAAGGCTCCGGCGGAGAACAGCGGTGTCGTCGAAGGGGTGACCGTGGTCACGATGTCGGCACCGTTGACCGCTTCGTCCGGCGTGTTCGCCACTGTGCCGTGGACCCGTTCGGCAAGCGCTTCGGCACGAGCACGGTCACGGTTCCAGATCGTGATCGAATCGATCTTGCGTACCGACTTGATCGCACGCACCTGATCGAATCCCATCGCGCCGGCACCCAGCAGGGCGAATCGGTGGCTGCTTTCGTCCGAAAGGATTCGGGTCGCCAGTCCGGCCGCGGCCCCGGTACGGATGGCGGTCAGGGTCGGCCCGTCCACTGATCCGATGGGCACGCCGTCACCATCGAACACCGTCACGATACCGACAGGTTTCCCAGGGACGATGGAGACAACTTTGATCCCTGAGGTGCGACCAACGCGTGCTGGCATGAAGAACGAGGATCCCAGGAGCTGACGATGCGGGATCTCCCGGTCGTCCCCGAAAGCCACGACCATCGCCTCGATGGCGTCAGCCATCGGGAGCGATGCACGGGTCTCGTCGGCAGTGAGAACTCTCACGATTCGACGAATCGGCTGGTGTAGGCGGCCCGAGCTGCGCTGGCCTCCTCGTCGTCGAGTGCGGTGAGGAGGCCCATCGCGTCGTCCCGCGAAACGTCGCCCGCAAGCACCTCCGCGACATGGCGCTTGGTCGTGACAATCGGCAATCTCGGCTTCTCCGCTATGTGGGTCGCCAACTCGGTCGCGATCTCCATCGATCGCCCGGGCTCGGTCACGGAGTTCAGGAAGCGCGCGCTGCGTGCCTCTTGGGCCGTGAATGGTCGACATGTCATGACCAACTCCTTGGTGAGGGCAGGTCCTATCTCGCGCACCAGCCGTTCGATCCCACCCCAGGCAAGAGGAATCCCGAGATCCACCTCGGGGATGATGAACACCGTGTCCTTGTCGGCGACGCGGAGATCACAGGCAGCAGCAAGGACAACACCACCACCCACGACGTATCCGTGCATGGCTGCAACTGTGACCTGCGGAAGCGACTCGATGGCTGCGGCCGCCTCACCGCCGAGGGCTGCGGCCTCGTACCGCTTCACCGACTCGGAACTCCTGAGTGCACCGCTGTCGAAGACGTGGACGTCGACACCCGATGAGAACGACTTGCCGTTGCCAGTGAGGACCACGCTCCGGAGTCCTGACGTGCTGATCTCTTTGGCGACGTCGATCAATTCCTGGAGTAGCGCAAGCGACAGTGCGTTGAGGCGATCCGGCCGATCGAGGGCGATGAATCCGACGTCACCGTCCTGCCAGAAGTCGAGATTCGTGTACGTCAGATCCGCTCCTTGAAAGATCATCCATCGTAACCGTGCCGGGAGAGATCCACCCCACGTCCGATTCTGAGTTGGTAGATTCACGTGAGGAGGAGATATGCAGAAGACCGTTGCACACATCCTTGGGCACAAAGGTCAAGACGTATGGTGGGTCGGTTCGGACATGACCGTCTTCGACGCCCTCACAATGATGGCCGACAAGAACATCGGTGCGCTGGTGGTGATTGATGATGGTGTCGTGACCGGCATCATCTCGGAGAGGGATTACGCACGCAAGGTCGTCCTGCTCGGCAAGGACTCGCAACAGACCGCCGTCGGTGACATCATGACCTCGAATCCGATCACGGTGACGGCCGAGACCACGGTGGCCAGCTGTATGGAGCTGATGACAGACAACCGGTTCAGGCATCTGCCGGTCCTTGACGGCAACGAGTTGATCGGCGTGGTGTCGATCGGTGATGTCGTCAACGCCGTCATCGAAGAGCAGACATTCCTGATCGACCAGCTCGAGGGGTACATAACGTCGTGATCGCGTCGGTTGTGCACCGGTTCGAGGTGCACCGCGTTCGCATGATCAAGCCGGCGCGCCGTCGATCACTCCGTGGGCCGGGAATGAGAAAGAGCCACCGTGATGGTGGCTCTTCCTGTGATCTCGGATCGGCGATCAGGCTCCGCGCTTGGCGAATGTCTCCTGGTCGAATGGCTCAATCATGATGCACTCACCGGGGCACTCCTCGGCAGCCTCGACCGTGATGTCTATCTGATCGTTCGGTACGCGTGCCACACCGCGAGCGCCGTCGGGTGCCTGGTTCCCATCGAAGATGATGTCGGCGCCCCAATTACCGGCAGTCTCCTTGACGACCCACAAGCCGTCGTCGCGACCCTGGAAGACGTCCGGGGCGATCTCTTCGCAGATACCGTCACCGGTGCAGAGATCCTGGTCGATCCACACCATCAATTGAGCGTCAGCCATGCTTTCCTCGCGTTGCTCGCTGTACTCATGGGAGCATAGTGCCGCTGAGAAGTCACATGGTGGCGCACCCGCCGGACACCCATCCCGCGGTTCGGGCGGGCCGCGTCCGGTCGACTGATTGGCGGAGGCGGACGGGAATCGAACCCGCCAGGGAGCTTGCGCCCCCTCGTCGGTTTTGAAGACCGCGGTGCCCACCAGGCGCACAGTCGCCTCCGTGAGTGCCGCAGCCTACCGGTGGAGCCGTTTCCTCGGCACATTCGCCCTGGTGATGCCGATGCGAGCTCCGTGCCCGTATCGGTCGGCAACGCGATCAGCTGTTACTCGGTTTGGGAGTCGCGGCCGAGCAAGGGATCATCGCCCTCGTAGAGATCGTCGATCTCACCACCCAGCTCGGCCATCACAGCCCGACGCTTGATCTTGAGCGAAGGCGTGAGCATCCCGTTCTCGGGCGTCCACTCGTTGGTCGTGAGCACGAAATCGCGGACACGCTCATAGTGCTTGATGTCGTTCTGGGCCCGCGTGACCTCGGTCTTGAAGAGATCGATCACCGCTTGCGTCGTGATGAGGTCGGCATTGTCCGAGTATGCGACGTTGGTTTCGTCTGCCCATTTCCGTAGATACTCGAAATCGGGAACGATCGCGGCGACGTTGTATGGCCGTTGTTCGCCGTAGACCATCACCTGTGCGATGTATCCCGAGAGCATCAGTGCCTCCTCGATCGGGGAGGGCACGACGTACTTGCCGTTCTCGAGCTTGTACTGCTCCTTGATCCGGCCCCTGATGTAGAGGTAACCGTCGGAGTCGAGATGCCCGAGGTCGCCGGTTCGGAACCCGCCGTCGGGAGTGAAGACTTCGTCGTTCGCTTCCGGGAGGTTGTAGTAGCCCATCATCACGTTCGGTCCATACACGACGATCTCGCCGACCTCGTTGTCGCCGGTCACGTCCGTGTCGATCTTGACGGTCACCCCAGGGATTGCCCGTCCGACCGAACCGACACGGCGGCCCGTTCTCGTGTTGCAAGTCGCAATCGGACTCGTTTCGGTGAGTCCGTAGCCTTCGTAGACCACGATGCCGACCGCTGAGATCAGTTCGGCGACTTCCGTCGAGATGGCGGCGCCACCCGAGAACGCGTACCGCAGGCGACCGCCGAACCGTTCTCGAACCTTCGAGAACACAAGCGAATCGAAGATGCCGTGCTGGACGTCCACGATGCGGGACCGCTTGCCGGTCCGGGCGAGGGTCGACCTTTTCCTTGCGTTGGCGAGGGCGGTGTTGAACAGCAGCTCCTTGACCCCGCCCTCCTCTTTCATCAGCTTGACAAGCCCGTCGTACACCTTGTTGAACACGGTCGGCACGGCAACCAACATCGTTGGGCGGATCTCGGGCATGTCCCTGGTGAGGAACTTGGCACTGGTGATCCCTGTCGACGCCCCGAAGAAGATGAGGGCGTGGAGCTCGACGGTCTGGCCGAACGAATGGGCCCACGGGAGGAACGATGCAGAGCGGTCCTCCTCCTCAAGGGGGAAGATCTCGGCCACGGCGTTGAGGTTCGAGGCGATGTTCGCGTGCGAAAGCATCACGCCCTTCGGGTTGCCGGTCGTCCCCGACGTGTAGATCAAACCGGCGAGGTCCTCAGGTGCAACCGCCGCCCGAGGGGCCGGATCCGCCGCACCGCGTGCAAGGAGTTCTTCGTAGTCGATTGCGGTGCCACCCGCGGGGTCGTCGATCACCACGATGCTCTCGAGGTCCGGGAGTTCGGAACGGATCTCATCCACCTGGGCACGGATTCCGTCCGTCGCTGCAAACACGACCTTGGCGCCGCAGTCCTTGAGGATGAACGTCCAATCCTTCTGAGTCTGTGCCTCGTACATGGGGACCCAGGCCGCGCCGAGGCTGTACGTGGCGTATGCCCCGACCGCCCATTCGATGCGGTTGTCCGAGATGATGGCAACGCGGTCCCCGTGGGTCACGCCGAGCCCCGCAAGCCCTCCGCGCGCCTCGTCGATCGCCTTGCCGAACTCCCCATAGGTCATCCATGCCCAGGAGCCGTCAGGTGTGCGTCTGCCGAACAGTGGGTTGGATGGGTAGGCGTCGACGCTCTGGGCATAGAGGTCGGCGAGGTTCTTGACTTCCTGAGGCATCGCATTCCTTTCGGTCCTCTCTGACATTAGAGGAACGCGCGAGGTGGATATTGCGATTCTCGATACCATGTGCGCCATGGCCGATTCCCCGTCCCTCGGACGATTCATACGACAGACCAGGCTCGACAAGGGCATGTCCCTCGGTCAGCTGGCCACTGCGGTCGGCCGATCATCTTCCTCGGTGCGTCGTTGGGAGCGAGACGAGGTGGCACCGGCGTTGACGATCATGCCTGTGCTTGCCGACGCTCTCGACATCGACGTCGCGGTGCTTGAGGAGCGCAGGGTTGGCCAATCCGAGGAATCCGACGTGGACGATGAGGCGTCCGAGCCCGCACCGGGAACCGGTTCCCATACGATCGAGCAGCCTGCCGTCGTGCTTCCCGCCGAACCGCCACCGTCCCCCGAGTACTCATCCAAGCTCGGGCTGTTCGGCGACATGTGGGCCACCGTGTTCGAGGACAAGGAGTCGTGGATCGGATGGGCGCGTGGCATAACGACCGCGCTCATTCTCATCGTGATGCTGATCGTTCTCGTCTGGGCCACAGGGGAGCTGTTCTCAGCCTTGAAAGAAGTGTGGGATTCGCTCGGTGCGGGCGGTTAGCCCAGCAACGAGCGGATGATCAAAGCGGACGCTGCACCGGCGCACACGATCAGTATCCCGAGTCGTACGACACGTTGGGGGATGCGTTGGTTGTACCGAGCAGAGATCCACAGACCCGCAAGGACCGCCGGCACGAGGACCAGCGCCACCCGCACGTCGACCATGGTGACGTTGCCGCTCGCCCAACGGAAGACCGTTGACGTTGTGGTGCCGAACGCGAACACAACCGCCATCGTCGATCGAATCATGTCAGCCTCATCGCGGCTGTAGAGGAGGGCAACCGGCGGCCCCCCGATGGCACTCACCACCCCGGTCGTGCCGGAAGCGACTCCTGCAAGGGTCTTGGTCACCCGGTTTCGCTTGAGATGGAACCCCGTCCCGATGACCACAACGGCTCCGAGGACGACCAATCCGATGAACATGTCGAGCATGCGTTCGGTGGCGATGCCAAGCAGGAACACCCCAAAGAACGCACCCGGGATCCGTCCGCCCACGATCCAGCCGACGCCGGTGAGGTCGACGGCGTGTCGCTCACGGAACGCCATCGCGATCGTCAACGGGAATGCCATCAGGAGCTGCGGTGCCGGGGCGAGATCGGGATGGGCGAGCGACAGTATCGGGACAGAGACCATGGCGAAGCCGACACCAACCGTGCCCTGGATGGTCGCCGCTCCTGCCG
>CBDUOH010000082.1:0-8607 GCA_965368815.1 uncultured Acidimicrobiia bacterium | reverse complement strand
GGTGAACTGTCCGTGCCGAGCCGTCACTATCGTTTGATGACGGCACCTACTGAGGAGAAGTGATGCGGATCGAACGGGATTCGATGGGTGAGGTACCTGTACCCGACGGCGCCTACTACGGAGCCTCGACGCAGCGGGCAGTCGACAACTTTCCGATTTCAAACCTTCGATTCGGGAGGACGTTCATCTGGGCCATGGGCGTCCTGAAGGCATCGGCGGCGGACACCAATCTGAAGCTCGGCGTGATCGATGCGACGACTGCCGATGCGATCCAGAAGGCCGCCCAGGAGGTCATCGCCGGTGATCTCGACGAACACTTCGTGCTCGACATCTTCCAGACGGGATCCGGGACCTCGACGAACATGAACGCCAACGAAGTGATCGCAAACCGGGCGACCGAGATTCTTGGCGGCGATCTGGGGTCCAAGCTGGTGCATCCCAACGACCACGTCAATGCAAGTCAGTCATCGAACGATTCCATTCCGACAGCGATCCACATGGCAGCAGTGGCGGGTATCGAGCAGAACCTGCTTCCCGCGCTCGACGCCCTCGGCGATGCACTCGCCGCCAAAGCGGTCGAATTCGATGACGTCCTCAAATCGGGCAGGACCCACCTCATGGATGCAACGCCTGTGCGTCTGGGGCAGGAATTCGGTGGCTATGCGACCCAGGTCCGCAAGGGCGCCGAGCGTGTCCGGGCCAAGCTGCCGGAGCTCTGCGAATTGGCGCTCGGTGGTACCGCGGTCGGTACCGGGATCAACGCTCCTGAGGGGTTCGCGTCCGGCACCATCGCCGAGATGGCGAAGCGCACCGGCTATCCGTTCGTGGAGGCTGAGGATCACTTCGAGGCTCAGTCCTCGAAGGACGCAGTCGTCAGCGCATCCGGTGCACTCAAGACGGTTGCCGTGTCGCTGTTCAAGATCGCGAATGACCTACGGTGGCTCGCATCGGGACCCCGGACGGGTATCGCCGAGATCACGCTGCCGTCACTCCAACCCGGCTCGTCGATCATGCCCGGCAAGGTCAACCCGGTGATCTCGGAGATGATGATGCAGGTGTCGAGTCACGTGATCGGCAACGATGCCGCCATCACGTGGGGTGGGGCGAACGGCAACTTCGAGCTGAACGTGATGATGCCGATGATGGCTCACAACCTCCTCGAGTCCATCGATCTGCTCGCCAACGCGGCCGACGTGATGCGCGACAAGATGGTCGACGGCATCGTGGCAGATGCCGAGCGAGCCCAATGGCTCCTTGAGCAGAACGTGATCATCATCACGGCGCTGGTGCCCCTCATCGGGTACGACAAGTCGGCTGAGGTGGCCAAGAAGGCTTTTGCCGAGGGACGGGGTGTGCGTGAGGTCGCTCTCGAACTGGGTGTTCTGCCAGAGGATGAGCTCAACTCGGCACTCAATCTGCGTCCGATGACGGAAGGCGGCGTCGCCAGCTGATCGCTGGTGACGACGAGAGATGAGTCGACCTGACAGCGACCTGATGGAGGGGTTCTTGTTCACGGACCAGTACCAGCTCTCGATGGCCCAGCTGTACTGGAAACAGGGACTCGCCGATACGACCGCCCAGTTCGACTACTTCTTCCGTCAGTACCCCGACTACGGCGAGCACCAGGCCGGCTATGCCATCACTGCCGGGCTCGGCTGGCTCCTCGATTGGCTCGAACAGACCCGGATCACCCAGGAAGAGATCGACGCGTTGCGGTCCCAGAGGAACGCGGCAGGCAATCAACGCTTTGACGACGGGTTCCTCGGTTGGCTTGCCGGTGCTGGACGGTTCGACGGTCTCACCGTGCGCGCCATCGACGAGGGCAGGGTCGTGCACGCCTATGAACCGATAGCGATTGTCGAGGGCCCGCTTGCCATGGCCCAGATCGTGGAGACGTCGCTGCTCAACCACCTGAACTACCAGACGCTGATCGCCACCAAGGCATCACGGGTCGTCGATCAGGCGCGTGGTGGGCAGGTGCTCGAGTTCGGAATGCGGCGAGGGCCCGATGTCGGGGCGAATGCGGGGACCCGCGCCGCACTCATCGGTGGCGCTCATGGGAGCTCGAACGTCGGCGTCTCGCACGCCCTCGGGTCCGACCCCTCGGGGACGCACGCCCACTCGATGGTGCAGTTGTTCATGGCACTTGGCGGGGGAGAGCTCGCTGCGTTCCGTGCCTATGCCGACGCGTACCCCGATGAATGCCTGCTGTTGGTCGACACCATCAACACGTTGACGTCTGGAATCCCGAACGCGATCACGGTCTTTCAGGAGCTCCGGGCGAGCGGTCATGAACCGCTTGGTATCCGGCTCGACTCGGGAGATCTCGCCCACCTTGCCGTCCGGTCAGCACAGATGCTCGACGACGCCGGATTCGACGATGTGGCAATCGTGCTGTCATCGGATCTCGACGAGCTCGCGATGTGGCAGATCAGGGAGCAGATCCAACAGGAAGCACCCGAGTACGGCCTCGACCCGGCACAGGTCGTTTCCCGGTTGATGTACGGCGTGGGGAGCCGTCTCATCTCCTCGCACGGTCACTCCGCCCTCGGGGGTGTGTTCAAGCTGGTCGCCATCGAGAACGATGGCTGGACCCCTGCCATCAAGATCTCCGACACACCGGGGAAGATGCCGATACCCGGACGCAAGAACCTGTGGCGTGTCTACGACAAACGTGGCCTTGCAACCGCTGATGTGGTGTCGGGTGAGGATGAGATGATTGCCGCAGGCGAATCGCTCGACGTCCACCACCCACACAGACCGACCGTCACAAGGACCCTCGATCCCGATGAAACCTCAGACGTCGAGCAGTTGCATTCGACCGTGTTCTCTGATGGCCGGCGATCGAGAGAGCAGGAGCCTCTCGACGTGATGCGCAGCCGTCGGGATGCCGATCTCGGTCGCCTCGACATCGGCGTCCGCAGGCTCGTCAACCCGCACCGGTACCACGTATCGGTGACGACTGCGGTGCGCGATCTCCAGGAAGAGCTTGTGAACAGGACGAAGACCGCGTCCTGACATCCGTTCTCGGGTCGGGCTAGACAACCCGGACGCCGGCTCCGACCATGCGCACGATTGCCCTTGCTCCGTCGCCCGGTGACAGATTCACCGCGCTGATTCCGTCTGCGAGAACCGAGGTCGCGAAACCCAGCTCGGCACCATCCACGGCAGTTGCCGCCACGCAGTAATCGGTGGCCAATCCGACGACGATGATGTCGGTGATACCGGCATCCCTGAGCATGGCCGCCAGCTCGGTTCTGGTGGTTGCGCCGGATTCCGGGTCCTGTACGGTGAACCCCGAATAGCCATCCTCACCGCCGACACCTTTGCGAACGACCGGGCCAGCGGCGACGAGATCGTCATGGAATTCTGCTCCCCATGTCCCGCCGACGCAGTGATCCGGCCAGATGCCTCCGGCCGAAGCGAAGTGAGGCGTCACCTCCGGGTGCCAATCCTGCGTGCGTACGACGAGCGCGCCGCCCTCGATTGCATGTCGGACGGTGTCGTTGATCACGGGCATCACCGAGGGAGCCCCGGGGACGAAGAGGGATCCATCGGGATGGGCGAAATCGTTCTGGACATCGACGACGATCAGCGCCGTTGTCGGGGTGAAGTCGATCACGACGCCGTGGCAGATGCCTGGTCGAGGGCGTCGGCGAGTGTTGTCCACGCGAGGTCGGCGCACTTGATCCGCACAGGGAACTTGCGGACGCCCTGGAGTGCCTCGAGGTCGCCGAGCACCGAACCGGGGCGCTCCTCATCGACGGGATTGTCCCCTTCCTCGATGGTCATCATGACGCGGAACTTGTGCGACAGCTCCTCGACCTCCTCGACGCCCTTCCCGACGATCGCTTCCATCATCATGGATCCGGAAGCCTGGGAGATCGAACACCCCTGACCCTGCATGGCGGCGTCCGTGATCACGCCGTCGGCGACCACGATGTCGAGGAAGAACTCGTCGCCACACGAGGGATTGACCCCTTCAGCGTGCGTGTGGTCGCCGCTGAGGGTGCCTTTGCGCCTCGGGTTGCGGTAGTGGTCGAGGATGACTCCCCGGTAGAGCTCTTCGAGTTGTGACATCTGTATCGGGTCCTGGTCAATCGTGGTGTTCAGAATACCGACCGTCCGGTCGGTCGCTGCCGGCTCAGCCGAGTCCGAAGATCTTGCGTGCCGTATGGAGGGAGTCGACGAGCGTGTCAACCTCGCTCTCGACGTTGTAGAGGTACATCGAGGCGCGCGCCGTTGCAGCGACATCGAGGTACTTCATCAAGGGACGGGCGCAATGGTGCCCTGCCCGGATCGCGATGCCATCCTGGTCGAGGATGGTCGCAAGGTCATGCGGATGGATGTCACCGAGCGAGAAGCTCACCGTTCCACCCCGCTTTTCGACATCCATCGGTCCATAGATCGTCAGGTCGGGGACTTCGGACAATCGGTCAAGGGCGTAGCGGGTGATGTCCCGCTCATGTGATTCGATCGCCTCGAGTCCGACCTTGGATAGGTAGTCGGCAGCAGCTCCGAACCCGACAGCCTCGGCGATAGGCGGCGTCCCAGCCTCGAACTTGTGGGGTACCGGAGCCCACGTGGAGCTGTGACGTTCCACCACGTTGATCATCTCACCGCCACCTTCGGTGGGTTCCATCTCCTCGAGGCGTTCCCGTTTGCCCCACAGTGCGCCGATCCCGGTGGGACCGAGCATCTTGTGCGACGAGAACGCGAGGAAATCGACATCGAGAGCATCGACGTCGACGTGGGTGTGTGGCACGAGCTGGGCTGCGTCGAGCACCGATATCGCTCCGACGCTCCTGGCGGCTTCCTTGAGGATGGCAACGGGCCCAAGCGCCCCGGTGACGTTGGACATGCCGGAAAACGACACGATCTTGACACGGTCGTCCAGTACGGACTCAAGCGCCGAGGTGTCGACCGTGAAGTCCTCATTGAGTTCGAGGTAGACGATCTCAGCGCCCGTGTATCGCGAGATGAGCTGCCACGGCACGATGTTCGCGTGGTGCTCCATGATGGTGATGACCACCTTGTCGCCCTCGGACAGGTGGTTGAGGCCCCAGCCGTACGCAACGTGGTTCAGCGAGGTGGTCGTGCCGCGGGTGAACACGAGTTGGGATGGTGATGCACCGATCAGCCCGGCGACCTTGCCACGCGCCGCCTCGTAGAGATCCGTCGCTTCAGCGGCAAGGGTGTGGGCACCGCGATGCACGTTGGCGTTGGATTGCGTGTAGTACGTGTCCATCGCGTCGAGGACGGACTGGGGCTTCTGCGTCGTGGCTGCCGAGTCCAGGTAGACCAGTGGCTTGCCGTTGACCTCGCGGGAAAGAATCGGGAAATCGGCCCTGAGAGCGGAAAGGTCGGTCACCCGACGCCAAGCTCGGGTCGGAACGCGTCGTAGCCAGCGTCTTCGATGCGATCGGCGAGTGCAGCGTCGCCCGACTCGATGATCCGCCCGTCCATGAACACATGCACGAAGTCGGGCGTGATGTAGTCAAGCATCCGCTGGTAGTGCGTGATGATGAGGAAGCCTCGCTCATCGGCCTGGAGACGCTTGACGCCTTCGGCGACGATTCGGAGCGCGTCGATGTCGAGTCCGCTGTCGGTTTCGTCGAGAACGGCGAACTCGGGCTCGAGGATGGCCATCTGGAGAACCTCGTTGCGTTTGCGCTCGCCACCCGAGAAGCCCTCGTTGAGGTAGCGATCGGCGAACGTGGTGTCCATCTCAAGGTCCTTCATGGCCTCCATGACCTTCAGGCGGAGTTCGAGCACTGTGTAGTTCGTGCCTGTGCGGTTCGACAATGCGGTCCGCAGGAAGTTGACCACGCTCACGCCCGGAATCTCCTCGGGGTACTGGAATCCGAGGAACATGCCGGCACGGCCACGCTTTTCAGGGGCCCAATCGGTGATGTCCTCGCCCTTGTACTCGATGCTTCCCTCGGTGATCTCATACGCAGGATGGCCGAGCAGGATGTTGGCAAGCGTCGACTTGCCGGAACCGTTCGGACCCATCACCGCATGGGTTTCACCGGCGTTGACGATGAGGTCGACGCCCTTGAGGATCTCGTTCCCGTCGACGGAGGCGTGGATGTTGTTGATCGCAATCAATGGTGTGGACATGCCCATAGGGTAACGGCGCGCAGGGCCATGCAGACGGGGTAAATCCGATGGTGGATGCCCAGATTCCGACGAGGGAGTGCCGACGACCGTGTCTAGCGGGCCGCGGTCCCAACCGGAGCGTGCTGCTTGGTTCGGAGCGAAGCTCGGCCTCAGTCGTGGAGTGCCGTAAAGATTCGGTCCATGGCGTCGAGGTCGATCTCGTCGAGCGCCATGTACTCCTGGACGTAGTACCTGCCCACTCCCCAGGACGCCATCTGTTCGATCGCCTCGTGGGCGCGATCCGCCGTCCCGTGGGGGACAGAGCGGGCATCGAGGAACCCGGCATACTCGTCCGGCGACATCTCCCGCTTCGCTCCACGAGTCGTGAGGGCTGCATGGTGCTCGGCTTCGGTTTCGTACACGAACGCTGGGCCTGCAAACGAGATGAGGACGTCATCGGGGTTCCGTCCTGCCTTCTCCGCTGCGGCGCGCATGACTTCCAGCCGCTGTTCGAGAGTTCCCTTCTCCGCAACGAACATGTTGTATTCGGTCGCATAGGTGCCAGCAAGACGGGGGGTCTTCTTCATGCCGCCACCACCAACGACGATCCCGAGACCATCCGACGCTTTCGGTTCGACGGCCTCGGCGTCGAGCGAGTAATAGGTGCCCGACACGGTGCCACCGCCGGAAAGAATCGTCGTGATGATGTCGAGCGCTTCTTCGAGTCGATCGAACCGTTCCTTGAGTGGTGGGAGGTCGAGGTCGAAGGCATCGTGCTCGGATTGCATCCAGCCGCTCCCGACGCCGAGCGTGAACCGACCACCTGACATCTCGTCGATGGTCGTGGCTGACTTTGCCATGACCGCAGGGTGACGGAACGTGATAGGTGAGACGAGCGACACGAGGCGGATGGAACTGGTCTCCCGGCCGAGGCCGCCGAACGAGACCAGCGCATCGGAGGTCCGGGCGGATTCGTCGCCGTTGAGATAGTGATCCGAGCGGGCGAAGGCGGCGAGGCCCTTGTTCTCGGCCCACAGTGCGAGTTCGAGGAGCCGGTCATACGAGCCGCCACATTGGGGTTCAACAAACAGTCCGAGTTCCATCGTTTCTCCTCGCTACCAGCCGCGTGCAATCCACTCCGGGAGTTGGGGGCGTTCGTCACCGATGGTCGTCGCCGCACCATGCCCCGGGAGCACCACCGTACCGTCGTCAAGGGTGAACAATTGCTCGACGATCGAATCGATGATCGTCGCGAAGTCGCTGTGGTCGAACCGGGTCGCTCCCGGGCCGCCCGGGAACAACGTGTCTCCCGTCACGACCACACCGTCAAGTGTGATGCACACCGATCCCGGCGTGTGCCCCGGGGTATGGACCACGGTCGCGATGGTTTCACCGATGGTGACGGCACCCTCGGTGATCTCGAAGTCGAACGATTTGTCGGCGATGGTGGCATCGGCCGGGTGGAGTCCCGCCCGGACACCAAGCAACGTGGCAACCTCCGGAATCGCTTGATGGTGGTCCCAGTGGCCGTGGGTGGTCAGGATCCGATCGATCCGGGTCCCACCGACGAACGCAACAATGGTCTCCGGGTCGGCAGCGGCATCGATGAGCAGGCCCCGGTTCGTGGCGTCATCCCGTACCAGATACACGTTGTTGTCGATCGGTCCGACGACGACACGCGAGACGGTGAACCCGTCTCCCGTGAATGTCGTTTCAGGCATCCGCACCACTACGACAGGGCGTTGAGGATCTCTTGGAACTGGTCGATCTGGAGCTCACCGCTCGTGCGGAGCGCAACCGTGCCGTCGGAATTGGTGAACACCCAATACGGGAATCCGCCCGAGCCGAACGCCTGCAGAACAGTGTTGTCCTTGTCGTCCCTGATGGTCGGCGGGGTCCAGCCTTCGCGGTCGAGCCAGGCGGATGCCGGATAGTTCGGTTGTGCCGAGTTCATCGATGTCGCAACGGAATAGATGTCGACATCGGGATTGCCGCCCGTCTCATCGATCCACTGCTGCACCCTGGGAACCTCGGCTTGGCAGTGGGAGCACCAGTGAGCGAGGAAGACGATCGCCTTTGCACGACCGTCGCCGGGATCGATGGTGACCTGTGAGCCGTCGAAGTCCTGCCCCTCGACGCTCGGGATCGTGAGACCGATTGCCGACGTGTCGATGGGCGTGCTCGGGGGCATCACATTGAGAGCGGTCCCGTCGAGGGCCGGATCGCCGAACTCGGCACCGATCTCCTCGTTGCCGAGGAAGACGGCGAGTATCAGGGCAAGCACCACGACACCGCCGACGATGCCGATGATGAGTCCGGTTCTGCTGCCTGATCCAGTGGATTGCTTGGTAGTCATTCTGTTCCTGTCCGTGCACCGGCTGATGCCGCCGCGTTGTGTGATGGTCGTTGCTCGTTGACCCTGTCGGCCCACAACAGGGTAAGGATGAGGAGGAACGCGCTGAGCGCCATGTACGGAATCGAGACGAATCCGAACTTGAGGATGAG
>CBDUOH010000081.1:0-8646 GCA_965368815.1 uncultured Acidimicrobiia bacterium | reverse complement strand
CCCGGAGTTGTGGATAGCGCACAGACAGACTTGAATACAGATATCCCGGATGATGAGGACGATTCGCGTTCGCCCTTTGCGGTTCTCAAAGATCTGCTCGAATCCGGCGACTGACCAAAGGACTATCAGCATGGCTGTACCAAAAAAGAAGATGTCGCGGTCAAGGACCCGACGCCGCAAGGCACAGTGGAAGGTAGACAAGCCTGCAATTGTCCGCTGCCCGCAGTGCAACGCCCCCCGCGCGCCGCACCGTGCCTGTGAGACATGTGGCACGTACAACGGGCGCGAGGTCACGTCTGCGTCGTAGCGCATCATGCCGCTGATCGCCGTCGACGCAATGGGGGGCGACAACGCCCCGTGTGAGATTGTCGAAGGTGCGCTGACCGCACGCGATCATGGCGCGGACATCGTCCTGGTCGGAGACGAAGCCATCCTGGCTCCCATGATCGTGGGTCGTGACGACCGCATCTCGATCCGTCACGCCACCGAGATCATCGGCATGGATGATGATCCGGCCCACGCGATCCGTGAGAAGAAGGATGCTTCGATCGTCGTCGCAACGAGGCTCGTGTCATCCGGCGAGGCTGATGCCATGGTTTCAGCCGGTTCGACCGGTGCGGCAATGGCGTGCGCGGCGTTCCTGATTGGTCGCCTTGCCGGCGTCAACCGACCGGCCATCGCCTCGTTCTTCCCGACAGGCCAGGTCGTCATGGACATGGGTGCCAACCTGGAAGTCAAGCCCGAGCATCTTCTCCAGTTCGCGGTGATGGGTTCGGCCCTGTCGGAGGTGTACCAGCACATCGACAACCCGAGGGTCGGTCTCCTCAACGTCGGGGAGGAAGCCACGAAGGGTCGCGAGATCGAGAAGGCTGCGCACAAGATCCTGGCTGCCTCGGACGTCATCAATTTCATCGGCAACGTCGAAGGGCGCGACATCGCAACGAACAAGGCTGATGTCATGGTCACGGACGGATTCACCGGCAACGTGCTGCTCAAGACCAGCGAGGGTGCCGGGCGTCTCATCCAGTCCATGATCCTCGAGGTCCTGGCCCAGCCCGAGTATCAGGACCTGATGGAGGGTCTCATGCCGGCGTTCCTTGCACTCCGGGAGCGACTGAGTCCCGAGAGTGTCGGTGGCGCCCATCTCGTGGGAACCAAAGGCGTCGTGGTGATCGCCCACGGTTCGTCATCACGGGTCGCGGTGGCGAATGCGATCGACATGGCCGTTGAGGGTGCCGAATCCGGGCTCGTCGGGAAGATCGCCGATGGAATCGCCAAGGCCGCCCGCTGAGCCCGCCCTTGGGGCACTTGCCGGGTTCCAACGGAATCTCGGCTACGAGTTCGCTGACGTCGACCTTCTCAAGACGGCGCTGACACATTCGTCGTTCGTCGCTGAGAACGAAGGGGCGGAGTCCTATGAGCGACTTGAGTTCCTCGGCGACGCCGTGCTTGAGCTGTTGACGACCGACCTCATCTTCTCGTTGATGCCTGCAGCTGCCGAAGGTGCGATGACCAAGGTCCGAGCGTCCGTCGTCGATGTGGTCACCCTTGCCGATGTGGGTCGCAGCCTGGGCTTCGGCGAGCACGTGTATCTGGGTGTCGGAGAAGCCCGCAGCGGAGGAGCGGAACGCGACTCGATCCTTTCCGACATCGTTGAGTCGGTGCTGGGTGCCGTGTACATCGATGGCGGGCTCGATGCGGCCCGAGCGTTCGTCGAACGACACTGGCGTCATCGTATTGCATCGGCCATCCGCACGAGTGACGTCACAGACAGTCGATCACTGCTCCAGGAGCATCTCGCCAAGACCGGCCGGAGCGTCGCCTTCACCTATCAACGGTCGGGGCCGGACCACGCTGCGGTCTATGTGGCAACCGCAATCGTGGACGGAGCGACGGTCGGAAGCGGACGAGGACCCTCCAAGAAGGCGGCGGCCATTGCGGCTTCGGCCGACGCACTCGAGCGAAACACATCCATGTAATTCGCTCTGGTAACCTACGCCACTGTGAAACTCAAGCATCTGACACTTCGCGGCTTCAAGTCGTTCGCCGATCGCACCCGTTTGGACTTCTCGACAGGTGTCAATGTCGTCGTCGGGCCGAACGGATCGGGCAAATCGAACATCCTCGATGCCATCGCATGGGTGATGGGGACGCAGGGCACGAAGGTGCTGCGTACCGAGAAGATGGAAGACGTGGTGTTCGCGGGAACCGAGACCCGGCCACCGCTGTCGCGTGCCGAGGTCTCACTGACGTTCGCCAACGATGAGATCTTGATGCCGCTGGATCTCGCAGAGATCACCATCACCAGGCGGATCTTCCGCGACGGGTCGTCCGAGTACGAACTCAACGGTGCGCCATGTCGACTCCTCGATATCCAAGAGCTTCTTTCGGACGGGGGGATCGGTCGCCAACAGCACGTGCTTGTGAATCAGGGTCAGGTGGGGGAGGTCCTCAACGCGCGACCCGAGGAGCATCGGGCCGTCATCGAAGAGGCCGCCGGCGTCACGAAGCACCGGTCACGCAGGGATCGTGCCGTCCGTCGACTCGAACGTACCGACCACGACGTCGAGCGACTCAACGACATCCTCGCAGAGAAGCGAAAGGTGATGCGTCCGCTGAAGCGACAGGCCAACGCCGCCGAACGATTCGACTCGGTGAGGGACGAAGCAAGGGCTCTGACCCTGTGGCTGGGTGCTGAGGATCTTCGCCGTATCCGGTCCAGGCTCGCGGACGCCGAGAAGCTCAGCGCAGAGCAGACAGTCCTCCGAGACGCAGCCGACGCCGAGCTGTCGAACCTGTTGGCATCGCTCGAAGGGCTGCGAAGGAACGCCGGCGAGGTCGGCGCACATCTGTCGCGTGATACCGCTGCTGCGGCAAGGCTCGAGACGGTACGTGAGCGTCTCCGCCGGATCGGCTTGGTTGCGCGTGAGCGTCGTCGATCGATCTCGTCGAGGATCGAAGGAGCCGATGAACGTCGAGACGACCTCGTGCTCGAGCAGCGGGATCTTGCTGCAACCCTTGATTCCCTGGCCGATGCCGAGCGGACGGCGACCGAACTGGCGGAACGGCACGAATCGGCACTGCGGGCGCTTGAAGATGAGGAACGAGCCCTCGCCGAGCAGATCCAGCTCCCGACGGAGGGGGTGGTTGCGAATCTTCGCGGCGACCTCCGGTCGCTCGAGACAGCGACCGAACGCGACGCTGCAGAGGCGGACCAGGCCAGATCGAGGCTCGACGTGGTCCAGGATCGGATTGCCGAGGAGCAGGCGGAGTCGGAACGGCTGAATGCCGACATCGAGATCACCGACGCCCAGGTCACGACGCTTGGTGCCACCTACACCACCAAGAAGGCTGATCGTGAGGCTGCTCAGGCTGCATGGGAGTCCGACGAGTCGTCGGTAGCGGAACTTCGGTTGGCGGCCGCAGGCGAACGTGCCAGGGTCGAGGCGCTCGAAGCAGCGATCGCGGGCCTTGTGGATGAAAGGGCGACTGCCATTGCAGAATCGGCCGACGGGGTCGTCGGTTCGCTCGTCTCCGTGCTCGACGTACCGGTCGACCTGGGTGACGCTGTCGATGCGGCACTCGGCGTGTGGCGCGATGCGTACGTGGCTACTGGTAGCACGAGCGTGCAATCAGTGGCCGCCGCGCTCAAGTCTGCAGCCACCGGCGGCGTCACATTCCTGACCCGCAGTGCAGCATCGGTGGAGTCGACCCGCCGGATCGCCGAGCGGTTCGGCGTCGAAGCGATGATCGATGTCCTCGGCAAACGGGCAGATCTCGATATTGCATCGAGCGTTCTCGGTGATGTGGTCGTCGTCCAGGGTTGGATGGCCGGATGGGAGATCGTCAACGCCGAGGACGGCATTCGAGCCGTCACGCCCGAAGGCGATGTGATCACTCGCCACGGGATGTTCGTCGCCCAGCCGGACGGAGCCGGTCCTGCCGCCCTCGAAGCCGCCAAGATCGCCCTAGAGGAGGCGGAGAAGGCGCTCGCTGTCGCAGATTCGCGACTCCACACGTCGCGGCGGAAGTTCGATCAGGCGCGCGATGCCGAACGCATAGCCCTCGAGAAGCTCGAGGCCACCGAAGCCAAGCTTGCCGGGCTTTCTGAGGCGCTTGGCCTCGTCGGACGCGCACGGGCCGCCTCGATGGAGGAGGCCGGGAGGCTTTCCGACCGCCTCGACGCGCTCCGTGAGGTCGGGCTCGCGCGGCAGGATCGGATTGCCTCGTTGCGTGAGCGTGTCGCCGAGTTCCAAGGTGAGGAAGCGGCACGGCAGGCTGCATGGGACGCTTTGAACGAGCGACGAACGCAGGTGGCGGGTCGCAGGGACGAGGCACGCAGGGCACGAGAGGATGCGACACGGGAACTCGCATCGATCGTCGAACGCCGTCGCATCGCCGAAAGGCGCCTCGAAGTGGTCGGCGCTGAGCTGACCCAGATGACGTTGGTTCCTGACACGGACGAATCAATCGCCGTGCTGTCCGGGATCGAAGAGCGCTCCGATCGTGTGATTCGCTCTGTGTCAGCGCACATCGAGGCCCTTCGTGACCGTCAGCGTGAACTCCGCAACATGGTGGGCTCGGCCAACGCCGAGTTGACGGAAGCCGAGGATCGTCGCGAGGTGCTCGAGACGACGCGGCGTGCCGCTGCCGAGGCGGTTCAGAAGCTGGAGATCGAGATCGCCGAACTCCGTGTGCGCAACGAATCTGTTGCTGAAGGCCTGCGCCGTGACGCAGATGCAGATGAGGAGATGGCGTTTGCAGCACCCGAACCGGAACTTGATGCTTCCGTCGATCCCAGGGAGAGGCTCGCCTCGCTCGAGGCGGATCTCCGGCGCATGGGTCCGATCAACCCGCTTGCGGCGCAGGAGTACACAGATCTGTCGGCAGAAGTGGACGAGCTCGAGGCACAGCTGAACGACCTCAATGAGTCACGCTCGGAGATCAAGAAGGTGATCAAGGCTCTCGACGACCAGATGCAGACGCTCTTCACCGACGCATTCGCAGAAATCGCCGCCTACTACGAGGAGAACTTCTCGCTGGTGTTCCCCGGCGGCAAGGGCTCGCTGCGGCTCACCGACTCGGACGATCCGCTGATGACGGGGGTTCTCGTGGAGGCGCAACCAGCCGGCAAGAAGGTCGGCAAGCTTTCCCTGTTGTCCGGCGGTGAGCGATCGCTCGCCGCCCTCGCGTTCCTCTTTGCCGTGTTCAGGGCACGACCGAGTCCGTTCTATGTGCTCGACGAGGTCGAGGCGGCCCTCGACGACGCAAACCTCCATCGGTTCCTGAGACTGGTTGATACGTTGCGCGGTGAGGTCCAGCTCGTGATCATCACCCACCAGCAGCAGACGATGCACGCAGCCGACGTGCTCTACGGCGTCACGATGGAGCCGGGGGAGACCTCCAAGGTCCTCTCCAAGCGGATGCACGAGGTGAACTCGACCGGATTTGTTGGCTCGCCAACTCGGTAGCGTTGTGCCCCAATCGGTAGGCCCGCAATAGTTGATTGGATGGCTTCGTGAATCCCACACCCGTGATGGTCGGCATCGTCCTGTTGGTCCTCGTCGCCGTGGTGCTGCTGGTGATCCTCGGATGGCGGCGAGCGGGCAAGATCGATTTCGATCGGGTCCCTCCGCTCCCGCCTGACGGAAACGGCAATCTCAGGGCGCGCCTGACCAAGACCCGAGCAGCCCTCGGAGCTTCGGTCAATTCCATGTTCCGCACGGGCGACGATGTGGAGTGGCAGGATCTCGAGGATGCGTTGATCCTCGCGGATGTCGGGCCGACCACGAGCGCAGACATCGTCGATCAGCTCAGACGCTCCAAGCCGGGTACGGTCGAGGACCTGTCGGCCTCGCTGCTCGAGATCCTCGTCGCCACCTTTGCTTCCGTCGACCGGTCGCTCGCAACCACGGGCAACCCGGCCGTGGTTCTCGTCGTCGGCGTCAACGGCGCAGGAAAGACGACCACCATCGCCAAGATCGCCAACGATCTGGTGCGTGCCGAACGGTCGGTGGTGCTCGCTGCGGCTGATACCTTCCGAGCCGCTGCCGATAGCCAACTCGTGGCGTGGGCAGAACGGATCGGTGTGGACGTCGTGACGGGAGAATCCGGTTCGGACCCTGCGAGCGTCGCCTTCGCAGCGGTGGAACGTGCAAAGTCGGACGGTACGGATGTCGTGATCATCGACACCGCAGGTCGCCTCCATGCACATACGAACCTCATGGACGAACTCTCGAAGATTGCCAGAGTGGCCGAACGCGAGGCTGGATCGATCAACGAGACGTTGCTCGTGCTCGACGGATCCACCGGTCAGAACGGTATTGCGCAGGCGAAGGCGTTCACCGAAGCGGTGGACGTCAGCGGGGTCGTTGTGACAAAGCTGGACGGTACGGCCAAGGGCGGTGTCGCCGTGGCGATCGAACGCGAGCTTGGTTTGCCCATCAAGCTCATCGGAGTCGGCGAGGGGGTCGACGACCTGATACCGTTCGAACCGAGGGACTTCGTGAAGGCACTGATCCGATGACCACCGACGCTGAGCTGCTTGCCGCCGCACGCGAGGCAGCAACGCGTTCGTATTCGCCCTATTCAGGCTTCCGGGTGGGAGCGGCAGCCGTCACATCCGATGGATCGGTCGTCACGGGCGCAAACATCGAGAACGCAGCGTACGGTGCAACGATCTGTGCCGAGGCGAACGCGATCACGACCGCTGCCGCAGCGGGCGCCCGCAAGGTCGACCGGGTGGCCGTAGCGTGTCTCGACGGAGATCTGTGCACCCCGTGTGGCAACTGTCGACAGATCCTCCGCGAATTCAGCGTGTCCACGGTGATCCTTGAGAGATCCGACGGATCGGCCCATCCGGTGTCCCTCGAAGATCTCTTGCCGATGTCGTTCGGTCCCGAGGCGCTTTCGTAGCCAACCGCCGCATCGGTGTGGCGACCGGATCCCGGGTGCCCCGCCGCAATGGTGTGTGCTTCAGTCGTCGTCCACATCGGCCACGTGAACGATGGCATCACCGCGATTGACCAACGGGCTGTGTGTGAGGCCGATGACCACCCCTGCCCTGCGTGTCACCACTTTGCCCAGCCGCTTCCCGAACGGATCCATGATGGTCGCGATCGTGTCGCCGGTGGACACGTAGTCGCCGAGGTCCGGTTCGACATGGACGATTCCGGACCGGTTGGCCCTGACCCACGAGGACGCCCTCGAGACCCGTATCGGACCGGAGGGTTCGGCGACCCCTTCCTGGATGCCGAGGTGTTGGACGACCCGCAGCACTCCCGCCGTGCCGACGTTGATGGCGGCCTTCGAGAACCTGCCGGCCTCTCCGGCTTCGTAGAGAAGCACGGTCGTATCGGCCTCGGTGGCGGCCTGTCGCATCGAACCATCACGGATCCTTGAGTGGATCGCGATGGGCGCACCGAACACCTCGGCGAGTTCGCGTGTCGTGTCGTCGTCGAGATCGGCACGTATCTGTGGCAGGTTCTCGCGGCGGTCCGAACCGGTGTGCAGATCGATTCCGACGGGGCATCGGGCGATGACCTCGGTCATGAGGAGGTGGGCTATCCGCGAGGCAAGCGACCCTCGTCGCGAACCGGGGAAGGACCGGTTCAGATCGCGCCGGTCTGGCAGGTACCGTTGACCGGTGTTGAAGCCGTGGACGTTCACGATCGGCACCGCAACCACCGTCCCCGACATCTTGGTGGGGTCGAGAATGTCGAGGACCCTGCGGATGATGTCGACTCCGCACAGTTCGTCCCCATGGATCGCTGCCGTGACCCACATCGCCGGCCCTGGGTCGACTCCGTGCAGGACGACCAGGGGCAGTGATACAGGGGTGCCCGACATCAGATTGGCGATCGGAATCTCCATCTTCTGCCTGGTTCCCGGACGGATCAGTTGCCCAGAGATTGCGAACGGTTCGGGCTTGGTGGTTGGCATAGGTGCACAGCATGGCACCAATCGCCGACCTGTGGGCGCTCAACGCTCAACGCTGAACCCTCAACGCTCAACGCTGAACCGCTCAACGCTCAACGCTCAACGCTCAACGCTCAACCCCTCGCTTTGAGTGCATCGATCAGCTGCGGAACCACCTGGTGGACGTCACCGACCACGCCGAGGTCCGCCACGCTGAATATCGGAGCGTCCGGGTCCTTGTTGATCGCGATGATGGTCGCTGAACCCTTCATGCCGACGAGATGCTGCATCGCGCCTGAGATACCGCACGCGATGTAGACCGATGGCTTGACGGTCTTGCCCGTTTGTCCGACCTGGTAGCTGTATGGGACCCATCCGGCGTCGACGACGGCTCGTGTGCCGCCGACGGCTCCGCCGAGCAGCCCGGCGAGTTCGTCCATCATGGCGAACTTGTCTGCGCCACCGAGTCCCCGTCCGCCCGACACGATGACGTTGGCGGCCTCGAGCGAAGGGCCCTCCGACGATTCGACGTGTCGCTCAGTCACCGTTGCCTCGCCTGCACGTCCGGCATCGACCAACGCCACCTGGTGCACCCCAGCGGGTTCGCCACCGGTGGGAGAGGCAGCGAACGCCTTCGGGCGTGTCACGACGATCGCCGGTCCGGAGCCCACGACGCCGGTTGTCACGCCGATGGTCCCGCCGAGGATCTCGGAGCGGACGGTCACACTG
>CBDUOH010000080.1:0-8868 GCA_965368815.1 uncultured Acidimicrobiia bacterium | reverse complement strand
GACGACGTCGCACATCAGGTCCGTCGATCGCTCATCGACTTCTTGGGGGCGACCATCGTCGGTGCAGCAGCGGAACCGGCGACGATCGTGCGGGAGTACGCGGCGAGCCATGACTCGTCCCGCGCCGCGACGGTGATCGCCACCGACGTTCGTCTCAGTCCACCGAATGCCGCACTTGTCAACGGCACCGCTGCACATGCGCTCGAACTCGACGACGGCTACACGCCGGGTGGCGGACATCCTGGCTGCACGGTCATCTCGGCGGCGCTCGCCATGGCAGAAGCGCACGACGCGGACCCTGACCAACTCATCCGAGCCATCGCTCTCGGCTACGAGGTGGCCTGCCGCCTCGGTGGTGCGATACACCCTGCCCAGTGGCGTCGCGGTTTCCACAACACCCCCCTCTTCGGGACTTTCGGTGCCGCGACAGCTGCCGCCGCAGTCCTTGGCCTCGACGGAACAGGAATCGCCAACGCCTTCGGCCTCGCCGGCTCGCATGCCAGTGGACTCCTGTCGTACCACGATGAGGGCTCCGACGTGAAGCGGTACCACGCCGGCATGGCCGCACGCAACGGGGTCGTGAGCGCCGAGCTGGCGGCAAGAGGTCTCACGGCTCCGACCAACGTCCTCGAGGGAGCACACGGCTACCTGAATGCCTTCGCCGGTGGTGAGTACGATCGCGACCACCTCGTGGGCGAGTTGGGATCCACGTGGAGGATGACCCGGACATACAACAAGCCACATGCCTGCTGCCGGCATGTCCACGCGGCGGTTGATGCGGCCCTGATGATCCGCAGCCGCGAGGTACTCGATCCCTCAACCATCGATTCGATCAGGGTCGAGACATTCACCATCGCAGCCAGCTACAACAACAAGGACATCCGCAACGCACTCGACGCCCAGATGAGCCTCCCCTACTCCGTCGCGACTGCCCTGGTACACGGCCAGGTGGGTTTGGAGCAGTTCGGCCACGACGCACGGTCGGATGAGATGACTCATTTGCTGGTCGAGCGCACCGAGGTCGTGGTCGCCCCGGATCTCGATCAGGACTATCCCGCGAAACGTCCTGCCCGGGTTGCGATCACAGCCGCAGGCGACCAGTTCGTCGCCGAGGTGGCCCAGCCGTATGGTGAACCCGACAATCCGATGTCCGACGCAGACCTCGACACGAAGTTCCGCGCCCTCGTGACCCCGATCCTCGGTCCCAACCGGACCGACGCAGTCGCTGCCGCAGCGTGGGCGATCGATGATGTCGCACGGCTGTTCGAAATGATTGGAGAGCCCCCTCATGGGTGAAGCTCCGCCGCCCGAACCGACGAGCTTCTTCGGACACATCGCTCGATGGGTCGAGACGCTCACATACGACGCCATCCCCGACGACGCGAGGCGTGCGGCGAACCACGCTGTGTTGGACCTCATCGGAGTGTCCGTCGCCGGCAGCACCCACGAGCTCTCCGGCATGCTGACCAGCTATCTCGAATCCGCCGGCCTCCTCGCCGATCCGAGATGTGGGCTCATCGGCAGAGACGAACGGGCGAGTGCAGAAGGAGCGACCCTGTTCAACGCAGCCATTGGGCACGTGCTCGACTTCGACGACAGCTCCGACACGCTCGGCGGGCATCCGACCGTGGTGATGCTTCCTGCACTCATCGCACTCTCCGAGGTCCGGCCGGTCAGCGGTCGCGAGCTACTGACAGCGTACGCTGCCGGGGTCGAGGTGGCGGCCCACATCGCCAACCAGGTGAATATCGCTCACTACGAACGCGGCTGGCACCCGACCGCAACCCTCGGGATCTTCGGATGCGCTGCTGCTTCGGCCAAACTCCTGGGTCTCGACGCCGACGGGATCACCCGAGCATTGTCCATTGCGAGCGCGTTCCCGTCCGGATTGCGCGCGCATTTCGGCACCCACATGAAGTCGGTGCAGGTCGGCGAGGCTGCTCGATCAGGGCTTCGGTCCGCACATCTGGCACAAGCAGGCATCGGGGGGAATCCGACCGGGTTCGAACACGAACAGGGATTCGGTGCCGTGTACAACGGCGAGGACGGCTTCCGGCAAACACCCTTCGATGACAGCCGTGAACGAAGCTGGGATCTCGTTGAACCCGGTCTGGTCATCAAGCAGTACCCCTGCTGTGCCAGCGCTCACCCAGCCATCGACGCAGTCCTCGATCTTCGTGGAGAGTTGCCCGAGGGTGCCGAGGTCGAATCGATACGGATTCGTCTCCATCCTCGCCGGTTGCGCCACACCAACAACCCGCACCCGAGATCGCCCCTGCAGGGCAAATTCAGCGTCCAGTACCTGGTCGCTACGGCGCTCACCACCGGAGGCATCACCCTGCAGGACTTCTCCGCTGAAGCGCTGTCTGATCGGACGGTGAACCGACTGCTTGCGCATACCCACGCCGAGGCTTTCCCACCCGAGGAATACGGACCCGATCACTTCGCCGGTGAGGTGACGCTCAACCTCGCGGACGGTTCCACACGCACGCGCAGGGTCGAGAAGGCGCGTGGGAGAGGTTCTGCGCTCGCGCTCACCGCAGACGAGATCGTTGGCAAGTTCCGGGCATGCGTCGAGCCACAGCTCGGACAGGCGCGGGCTGATGCAATCCTCGATGCGGTGCATTCGCTCGAAACGGCGACGGATGCAAGGGTGCTCGCGGCACTGACAGCAGGCGGACCGACGTGAACGGTAGCCCACACGCGCATCGAGAAACGCGACCAGCGGCGTGGAAACCCGCGAATCCCGCCATCGTATAGTGTATTGAATCTTGTCCGAGGGAGCTCACATGTCAACGACGACCGATGCCCGCCCGATGTTCATCGCCGGAGAGTGGCGTCAGGCAACCGGTGGCGGAACCATGCCGACATTCAACCCGGCCACGGAAGAACAGATCGCCGAGGTCGCTGCCGGCACATCCGAGGACGTGGACCGCGCGGTGAAAGCCGCCAAGGAAGCTTCCCCGGCGTGGGGTGGTCGACCGTGGACCGAACGGGCAAACATCCTGCGCCAGATCGCCGCCCGAATCCGTGACGACGTCGACCGGGTCGCGATCATCGACGTCGACAATGCCGGCTTGCCGATCACGACCGCACGGGTCGATGCTCTCCGGGCAGCCGACGAGATCGAGTACTACGCAGGAATCGCAGGCGAGGCCAAGGGAACGACGCTCCCGAGCCAAGCCGACGTCGTCTCGTACACCTTGCGCGAGCCGTACGGGGTGGTTGGCCGCATCATTCCCTTCAACCATCCCTTCAACTTCTCCGCAGCCAAACTCGCCGCGCCCCTCGCAGCAGGCAATGCCGTCATCCTCAAGGCTCCAGACCAGACACCACTTGCCTCCTTGGCATTCGCCGAACTCGTTGAGGACCTCCTCCCGCCAGGAATCCTCTCGGTCCTGACGGGACACGGGGCGGAGGTGGGCGGCGCCATCGCCTCGCACCCCGGGATCCCACGGGTTGCGTTCATCGGCGGTGTCGAAACAGGCCGAGCCGTGATGCGTGCCGGCGCTGAACACATCAAGCATGTCACCTTGGAACTGGGGGGCAAGAACCCGATGATCATCTGTGACGACATGGACCCCGCCGTGGCCGCCAAAGAGGCGGTGAATGGCATGAACATGCGCAAGACGATGGGTCAGTCGTGCCAGTCGAACTCCCGTGTGTTCGTGCACGATTCCATCGCGGACGAGTTCCTGCAACATCTTGCCGAGATCTGCAACGGACTTGTTGTGGGCGACCCTCGCGCCGAGACCACGGAGATGGGACCGCTCGGATTCCCGGGCCACTACGAGCGGGTTCTGGGCCACATCCAGAGCGCGCTGGACGATGGGGCGACGCTGGTGTGCGGGGGCGGGCGCCCGGCGCACCTCGAACGGGGTTGCTACGTGGCACCGACGGTATTCACCGATGTGACTCCCGATATGCGGCTCTTCCGAGAAGAGGTCTTCGGGCCCGTGATGGCTGTCATACGTTGGACCGACGAGGAGGTCATGTTGGAACAGGCGAACAGCCTCGACCTCGGCCTGACCGCCCGGATCTGGACCCACGATGCCGCTCGCGCGAACCGGCTCGTCGCTGGCGTGCAATCCGGATTGGTATGGGTCAACGGTTCCAAGGGCAAGACACGCGGCCTCCCGTTCGGCGGATTCAAGCTGAGCGGTATCGGAAAAGAAGGTTGCCTCGAGGAGCTGATCAGCTACACGAGGGAAAAGGCTGTGATGTCGTTCTTCTGAGCGGACCCGACCGGCCACCACACGAGAGAGAAGACACATGCGAGGACTGATCTTCAGCGGCAACAGTGAGGCAGAGCTCCAGGAGTTCCCCGATCCGAATCCCGGCCCCGGTGAAGCGGTCATCCATGTCCGGGCTTCGGGCCTCTGTGGAAGCGACCTTCCCCGCTATCGGGCACCTGAGCCGAGTCAGAAAATCATCGGGCACGAGCCGTGCGGTGTCATCGCCGATCTCGGGCCCGGCGCGCCCGAGGGTCTCAAGGTTGGCGACCGCGTGATGGTGCATCACTACGCGGGCTGTGGTGTGTGCGAGATCTGTGCCATGGGCTTCGAACAGGCATGTCCCACTGGCCACATCACCTACGGGACGACCGGTCACGGCGCCCACGCCGACGCGATGCTGGTGCCCGCCAGGACCCTTGTGCCGCTGCCCGATGAGTTGTCCTTTGAGGAAGGCGCCGCGATCGCCTGTGGAACCGGAACAGCGTGGAGTGGCCTCCGCAAGATGGATGTGACGGGCGGCGACACTGTGGCGGTGTTCGGGCAAGGCCCGGTCGGGTTGAGCGGCACGCTGTGCGCCAAGGCAATGGGTGCCCGGGTCATCGCCGTTGACATCCTGCCAGAGCGGTTGGATCTCGCCCGTCGGCTCGGGGCTGATCACGTGATCGACGCACGCGACACCGACCCGGTCGAGGCGATTCGTGACCTGACTGACGGTCCCGGTGCATCAGCCACCCTGGAGACGTCCGGCAACGCACTCGCCAGATCCCAGGTGCTTCAGGCGCTCCGGCTCTTCGGGCGGGCATGCTACGTGGGCAAGGGTGAGCCGGCGCCCATCGACATCACCTTCGACCTGATCCGCCGCTCCGTGACAGCCTTCGGATCGTGGACGTTCACCAGGGCCGAGATGGCCGAGATTGCCCGCTTCATGGTTACCACCAAAGCCCCCCTTGGTGACCTCATCACAACCAGACACACCCTCGATCACGCACCCCAGGCGTACCGCGACTTCGGCTCCGGAGCCCCCGGCAAGAGCGTGATCGTCATCGGGTGACCGTTGACAGGAGGCATCGTGACCACACATCAACCGGACTACGCATCTCGGTTCAGTTTGCAGTTCGACCTCGTTCCGGAGGAGACCGCACTCGTGATCATCGACATGCAGTACGCGTCCGCACACCGGGATACGGGGCTGGGCCGCCTCCTACGGGAACAAGGTGATGAGGAGTCGGGCACCTATCGATTCGACCGGATCGAGCAGGTGGTGCTTCCCAATATCCAACGACTGCTCGCGATGTTCCGCAAGGAGCATTGGAGTGTTGTGCACATCACGAACGGTTCGGAACTGCCGGACTACAGCGACCTTCCGCCGCAACGGCGCAGGTTCGCGAGGAGCGTCGGCAACACGGCGTCCAATCGGGAACACGACATCCTCGATGAACTGGCACCGCTCCCCGATGAGCTGCGGTTGAACAAGCGCACCATGAGCGCGTTCAACTCGACCGGCATCGACGTGATACTGCGAGCAAAGGGCATCCGCACCGTCCTGACGTGTGGGGTCTCCACGAACTCGTGCGTCGTCGGGACCGCACGCGACGCGGCAGAGCTCGGCTACGACACCGTGATGATCGACGATGCGTGTGCATCAGCTGCCAAGACATATCACGATGCGACGCTCGCCAACTTCAGGCGGCTCCTGGGAATGGTGATGACGACGGACGACGTCCTCAACGTGATGACAATCCGCGGGTGACGATCGCTCGGGCTGCGGACCGTGGACGACCCTCCGCTTCAATCAAGTCCTAGGGGCGGTACGGATCCTCAAGCTCAATCCTCGCACCCCCGGCGGTTGCAGATTCCAGCAGGTCGAGTGCCGCGTCGACCACACGCCGCTGCGTGGCGAGATCCCCCGGTGGGCCGAGCGGGCGACCCATGGGGTGCCTGGTCACAATGGCCCTCGGGTAGCCCATCTCGTCTGCGACATGAGCAAACGAGCGAACAACCACCGCCACCGTGGGTATGCCGGAGGACTCTGCGATCCGAGCAACGTGTCCGACCGACACGTGGCACACAGGTCAGACGGGGACGAGGAGGAGCGCCTGAACGCCGTCGTTCTTCCATCGCTCGATCCAGTTCGGAATCACCTTGCGCAGCCGACCCTGTGCGGCGGCGCCAACGAACGAATACAGCGTGTCTGCGAGTGCTCCGATCCGACCTGCGTGCTCAGCCTCAACAAGCACGGATCGAGGGAACGCAACGCCCGGGTCCCGCGCCACCGATCTGATGTCGTAGCCGGGATGACGTACAAGGAGATCAGCGGTCGAAGTGTCTCGTGGAATGGCGGTCAGCTCCGGGACGGACCTCATGAAGTCGTCGATTCTGCGGATCGATTCCTCCTGCGTCATGTCCTCAATCCCGAACGGTCGGGGATCCTCGCCCGCCACATAGTGACCCGATGAGGTGACCAGCCCCACCGTCAGCTCTCTGAGTTCGCCAGGCAATTGCGTGAAGGGACGGTCCTCGTATGTGAACGGGCGGTCCTCGTGAACGGGCGGTTGATACGCCGCCACCTGCCACTCATAGACAAGATCGAGGAGCCGATCAGAGTCCGCTCCATCCATCAACTCGCCAACCTCAAGGAGCAGGAGTCGAAAGAACTCAGCGGCATCGGCGGCGTCGAGTCGCTTGAGGAACTTGAACGACAGGTCATTGCGCGAACCGTACGAGAACGATGCTTTGAAATCGTCAAAGGTCTCGTTGCGTTCGTCGTCCATACCCAGCCAACTCACAACCCGTCAGCGGTATTCCGGATTCGGGACAACGTTCCTCTGCCGAGGAGGGACCGGCGAGAGGGCACGCATCCATCCGCTCTGGCATACTCGAGCCGAAACGGAAGGAGATACCGTGGGTTCATTACTCGTACACATCACGCATGGCCCCGACGCCCCAACCCGGGCTGCATTGGGCTTTCTTGTAGCGAAATCCGCTTCTGAGGCGGGACACGACGTCACGGTCTTTTGCGCAGGTGATGCTGCCTACCTCCTCAAGGACGCTGTCATCGAGCACACGAAGGGCATCGGAACAGGAGCATTGTCCGACACCTTCCCGGCGATAGTGAGCCTTGGCGTGCCGATCTACGTTTCGGGTGGGTCGTCGAAGACCCGTGGTGTGACTGACGCTGATCTGGAGAACAAGGGGGCGACATTCGCGACGCCTGCCCAGCTTGTCGACCTGACCTTCGCTGCCGACAGGGTTCTCTGCTACTGACAGACCGATATCGGCCGCTCGGGTAACTCCACGCCGTCGCAGTCCGCAGGCGCTTCAGCACCCCCGACCGAATCGACCCGAATCCGTGGCCTAGGTTGTGGGTTCGAGGAAGACCACGGGAATGGTTCGCTCCGTGCGCTTCTGGTAGACCGAATAGCCTGCGTATGCCTCAAGTACCCGGGGCCACCACACCTTCCGCTCGGCGGTCGTGGTCTCGCGGGCCGTTGCGGCAAAGGTCTCCGCCAACACCTGCACCTCGACTTCCGGCCTTGCCATCAGGTTGAGGTACCAGTCCGGCGGGTAGTCCCTACCTCCCCACGACGCAATGACCACGAACGTCTCGCCATCGCGGAGGTACAGGAGCGGCACCCGGTGCCGTCTCCCGGACTTCCGCCCGATCGTGGTGAGAAGGAGCATGTCGTTGTCGACGAGCCTGCGACCGACCCGACCGCCGGTGACCCGATAGAGGCCGGTGTGCAGCGCTGAAAGATACTTTGCGGTCACATCGTGCATGGCCGAACCTTGGTCGCGGACACGAGTTGGGTCAAGTTGGGTGCCGATCCGTCGAGTCCGCCACGTCCACGCAGCCGACCGAACGCGAGCGGTCGGTTACCTCCCCGAGGTCGATGCCACGATCTTGCTGGTCTGCTCGTCCTCCCACGTCGACCCGAAGATCTGGGAACGTGCGGCTCGGACGACGAGACCGTGGGTTGCGACGCCGAGACCCCAGCCCATGAACGCCCAAAGCGACCACCATGCGCCCAGGTCACCGGTGATGCCGGCGGCCAGATTGACGAACAGGTTCACGGAGAAGATGACCACCATCGAACCCGCGAACACGCCAGCGTGGACGCGGAAGGCGCGAAGCTGCTCGACATAGCTTCGTGCATCCTCTCTGAGCGAGGCATCGTCCGTTTCGCGGTACGGCGATTCGGTTGTTTGATTGACGGTCGGCATCAGGGTTCCTTTCATCGGACTTTAATTCGTACTTAGTACGATACATAGGGTCCGGGGAACAATGCAATTCCAAAAGGTCGGGTCGGGCAGGATGGAATCGGAATCGGCCCAAGCCGCGTTGAAGGCCTTCTGCCCTATTCCGACGATGGGGACCGCTCACGAAACCAATGGGCTGCCACGAACACCGCGAACAGGCCGTAGACCACGGGGAAAACCACGGTCGTGGCGAATCGGGCGAGTGCCACCAACCGATGTTGCACGACGACTGGTTCGACACCGGAACCGTCGAGGCGACACTCGAACGAAGGTGGAAACAGGGAGCTCTCGCTGTGGTACGAGCCATATCCGTTCCTGGAATCAAGGTCGTCGAAACAGAGATCCTCGGTGTACTGGCCAACAGCGATGAGCCCGA
>CBDUOH010000079.1:0-8953 GCA_965368815.1 uncultured Acidimicrobiia bacterium | reverse complement strand
CCGGCCATGTACCTCGTGAGCATCAGACCATTGTCGTCGAAACGCGCTCGGGTTGCTGGGATATCCGCACGCGGATCAGCGGTACGAGCGGCACGAGGGCGAGGGCCGCTCCGGCCATGGCAAGCGTCCGGTAGGAGGTGGCGTCGAGCAGGATCCCCGATGACGCCGCTGCCACCGCGCTTGAGATCCACGCCGACGTATCGACGAAGCCCTGGAGCTTGAGGCGATCCGCCACACCGTGTCCACTCTGGAGAAGCGTGCTACCCGATACGAATCCGAAGTTCCATGCCACACCGAGCAGGAACATGCTGACGAGAAGGATGGGGATACTTGCCGTGGTCGCCATTGCCGCCAACCCACAGGCAGCCAGGAACACGGTGATCGCGATGGCGATCATG
Organism: uncultured Acidimicrobiia bacterium; assembly: GCA_965368815.1. Classification (GTDB taxonomy): domain Bacteria; phylum Actinomycetota; class Acidimicrobiia; order Spongiisociales; family UBA5794; genus UBA5794. Next base: position 8,555 of record CBDUOH010000079.1, on the reverse strand, counting down.
CGGCGAGCGCCTACCCGACCTATGAACCACCCGGTGACTGGAGCGATGGCGAACATGCCGAGCGTGTGCGCCATCATCACGTATCCCGTTGCCGTCAGTGTGCCGTCGAATGCCTTGATGTGGATCGGTGTCATCACCATCACCGTGACCATCACCACCTGGCTGACCACAATTGCTGCGATCGACAGCTGTACCAGCCGCGACCGGAGCAGCTCGACGAGTGGTCGTGCTGGTGCGTTGGGTTGATCCTGGTGATCCGACACGGCGAGCGTGAGGGGATCGGGACGAAGCCCCACGAACATGAGCGCAGCAGCGAGGGTGAACCCTGCAATCGCCACCCCGACCGGTCCCACGAGTTCGTTGTACCCCGCCGCCAGTGCCAATGAACCCGTCGGTCCGATGAGCGGAGGTCCGACGATTGCGCCGATGGTCGACGCCCACACGATCAGGCTGATGGCGCTTGCGCGGCGTTCCTCGATCCGCATGTCGCCCGCGGCATAGCGGGCCAGCTGCCCGACGCTGCGTCCGATACCGATGCCGGCCATGCCGCCGAGCAGGAGCATGAAGTTCGAAGCACCGATGGCAACGACCACCAAGATTGCGCCGATGACCGACACCGCGTACCCCAAAGCGAAGGTCGGTCTGCGACCCCATTGGTAGCTCATCCATGACAACGCGGCCGCACCAACGGCCACGCCGAGTGTTCCGGTTGCGCCAGCGAGGCCCGACAAGGAGGTCGAACCTGTGATCTCCTCAGCGATGAGTGCCGCAACGGTTGCGATTCCGATGTAGGCCGTTGATCCGATCGCATTCCCGGTGAACAGTGTCCACACGAGCCGATTTCGGGTCGGCTGCTGATCGGGAATGGAGGTCATCGGCAAAACCCTAGACCTGATCCGGTGCGCCCGTATCGATGTCTGCGGGAAGACCAACCCGAGTCCTGGGTGGGACTCACCCTTCCATTCTCCGCTTGCTCGGTTGGACGCGTGGTGGCTCCCCGGGCATCTTCGGGTAGTGCGGTGGCCAGGGCGCGTCGCCCTCTCCGTTTTCCTCGTCCCTTGCCACCCAGGCGAGGGCCGGTTCGAGGTCGCCTGCGGCCTCATCGATGCCGTCGGTCAGATCTCCGAGGTCGCTCCAGCGATCCTTGAACGACATCAGATCGAACCGACTCGGCGTCATGTCGTCGAGTTCGTCCCAGTCGAACGGTGTCGACACCCACCCGGTGTGCCGGATCGAGTAGGCAGAGGCCACCGTCTTGTCCCTGGCATTCTGGTTGTAGTCGAGGAAGACGCCGCTTCGCTCTTCCTTCCACCACGCCGTCGTTGCGAGCGGGTTGCGTCGCGTCGCCTCCCGTGCGATCGCCAAACAAGCCCTGCGCACGTCGTAGTAGGTCCATTCGGGCCTGAGTCGGATGTATATGTGGATGCCACGGTTGCCGGAGGTCTTCGGCCATCCGACGAAACCGAGTTCGTCGAGTATCTCCTTGATCGTGTGTGCCACATCGATGACTGCATCGAACCCGTATTCGTCGGTCGGATCGAGATCGATGCGCAGTTCGTCGGCGTGGTCCATGTCCGTGGCACGCGAGTTCCAAGGGTGCAGATCGAGGCAGTTCATCTGGGCGAGCCAGACGACGTCCTGTATCTCAAGGGGGAGGAACATGGTCCCGGGTCGTTGGGACGGGAATTGGACCGCCACTTTCGACCGTGCCGAGTCGGGTATCCGCTTCACGTAGAACGGATCACCAGCGACTCCCTTCGTCCATCGTTTGAGCATCGTGGGTCGGTTGTAGACACCTCGGAGGGCCCCGACGCCACACATCGCAAAGTGTTCCGCCACATCGAGTTTGGTCCACCCGGTGTCGGGGAACACCACCTTGTCCGGGCTCGAGATCCTCACCCCGACACCCCCGGCATCAACCTGCGCTTCTTTTGCCATCCCGCAAGTATCGCGCCTCCGCACCGATTCGCGTACCCAGGGTTGTACGACCATGTTCTCGTGGTACTCCAGCCCACGGAATCCGATGGGTGGTCACACGTGCGCTCGATCCACGCGGTACCGGCCAACTGTGGGCCTGAGCACCCGGTTTCCGTGGTCGTACAACCCTGGGTACGCGTTTGATGTGGAGGAACTATTGTCGGGTGACGTTTGGGGAGGTGCGACGATGACCGATGTGCGGGCGACGAATCAGTGGGTGGTGTTGCTTGTCGGGGGGTTGTTTTCGGTTCTTCTCGGAGCGGTCCTCATCCTGTGGCCCGGGCAAACGCTGACCGTGATCACGAGCGTCTTCGGTCTCGTGGTCATCGTGTCCGGGGTTGCCAGGTTCTTCGCCGCGATGCTCGACGGAGAGGGTGAAGGGCGGTGGGTGCTCATGGCCAGCGGTGTCGTCGGCGTCGCGCTCGGCGCGGTCGTCTTCACGAACCCGAGCGGAGCAATCGGTGTGATCGTCCTCATCACCGGCGGGTTCTGGCTCGCATTCGGCATGGTCGATCTGTACCGGGCGTTCACCGACGACCGCCTCCCGGACCGAGGCGTCCGAAAGGTATTCGGGATGTTCGCCATCCTCCTTGGGATCCTCGTGCTTGTGTGGCCTGCGCCGACCGTCCTGGTGATGGCAATCGTCACCGGTGTCTACGCCGTGATCTTCGGTGTGCTGGAACTCGTGACCGCGCTCGCCATCCGGACCCTCACCCATGGCTGATGTCGGGGCAAGCGCCGAGGTTCGGTTCCTCGTCGACGCCGATGCGACGGCCATCGCCCTTGGTTCGGGTGATGTCCCGGTGCTTGGCACCCCCAAAGTCGTCGCTCTGTGTGAGGAGGCAGCAGTCCTCGCTGTCGCCAGCGAGCTCGATACCCGATCGACGAGCGTCGGTATCCACATCGCGCTCGACCATGTCGCTCCGACCCCGGTCGGACGAACCGTCGTTGCGTACGCCGAACTGACCGAGGTCGACGGCCGCACGCTCGAGTTCAGGATCTCGGTGACAGACGGTGGCACGGTGGTCGCGTCAGGGACGCACGTCAGGGTGGTGGTCGACAGATCCCGGTTCGTCGCGAAGGTTGGCGGCGAGTAGGCGATCGCCCCCGCCGTGGGTATCAGCCGAACCAGTCGATGCGGCACCACGATCGGGTCTGACAGGCCGGGCATTGCATCCAGCGGTTGTAGGCCCGCCCGGGCACCCAGAGCGAGATTGACATGATCCGCACGATCGACTCGATGATGGGGATGCGGGACCGCACCTCGCACCGAGAGCAGACGATCAGCACGGTTCCCGCGGCGTGATCCGCCGTCGAATAGAGGGCCTCGTGGGAGTCCACGGGCTCATGGTGCACGAGCGGATCGTCCTTGAGTGGGTCATCGATCTCGATCGGGGGAGTCTCGAACAGGGCCCGCTTGCCTGACGCGTCCTTTCGCCTCTTCATAGGAGCTCCATCAGGTTGCGGGCAAGATCGCGATAGGCATCGGCTGCCTTGGAACGCCTGGCGTGCGTGAGAACCGACACACCCTCGCCAGGAGCCTCGGCAACACGAACCGATCGCGGAACGGGTGGCTCGATGACCGTCAGACCGTGGATCTCGCGTACCTCGGCGAGAACTCGTTTCGAAAGGTTGGTCCTCGCATCGAACATCGTGGCTATACCCCCGAGCACGGTGAGATCTTCGTTTGTGTAGTTCCGAACATCATCGATGGTCTCGAGCAACTGGCCGACTCCGCGGTCGCTCAAGGTCTCGGCCTGGAAGGGAATCAGGACCGTATCTGCGGCCGTGAGCGCGTTGACGGTGAGGATGCCCAGGGATGGCCCGCAATCGATCAACACGATGTCGTAGTCGCTGTCGATGTCCTTCATCGCCCTTTTCAGGACGAACTCGCGACCCGTCTTCGTGAGTAGGTGGATCTCGGAACCCGCGAGGTCGATCGACGACGGCAGAATATCGGGACCATCGGCTCGGATCGAGATCGCATCCTTGATCCCGTTTCGCCCCATGAACACGTCGTGGATCGACAGTTCCAGGGCATCAGGATCGATCCCGGTCGCGTAGGTGAGACACGCCTGGGGATCGAGATCCACCATCAGAACCCGTTGCCCCAGATCCGCAAGGGCTTCGGCGAGGGTGTGCACCGTCGTCGTCTTGGCCACGCCACCTTTTTGGTTCGCTACTGCGACGATCGTTGCCATGTGGCAAGTCTAGGTGTCGCCTACTCGGGTCCGACGGGGGTGCAGAGTGGTTCATCGTTACCGGCGACCTGTATGACCGGATGCCCGTTTCGCTCGAGAAACACCGGGATGAGACATGCGGTGACGGTCCCGTCGGGCTCGAACACCACGCGGGCGATACCGGTCTGTCGGGACTCAGGTGGGTGCGCCTGCCACACGAAATTGCCCAGACCCATCGCAACCGGTTTCCCGTTGATCCATGCGAGTGGCTGGAGGATGTGTTGGTGATGGCCGAACACAGCGTCGGCACCGGCTTCGACCCACGCCTCTGCCTGGCGCCGTTCGAACGGTTGCGGCGTTGCCTCATAACTCTTGCCCCAATGCGCCGTGACGAGGACGATGTCGGAGATCTTCTTCGCTTTCCGGATCGCATCGGCGATGGAGGCGGTGTCATCGCCGCTCGTCATACCGGGGCTGTCGTCGGTTGCGATCCAACTCCCTGTTTCGGGATTCACGCCACCGCTTCCGATGACAGCAACCCGCCATCCGTTGATTGTGAAGAGGGCTGGTGCATAGGCAGCCTCGCGGTTGGCACCTACGCCGACCGGTTGGATACCCGCTGCGCGGAGATTGTCGATGCCATCGAGCATGGCTTCCATGCCGAAGTCCATCCCGTGGTTGTTTGCCAGGTTTGCGACCTCGACCCCTGCATCAGCCATCGGTTGGAGGGCCGCAACATCGCATTGGAAGTTCCAGTCCTTCTCCCAAGCGGTGCCGAGCGGTGATGGTGAACACTCGAGGTTCACGATCGTCAGATCGTCCGTGAGAAAGGCATCGTTGAGACCCGTCCAGGCGTCCTCGTAGCCGGTCATCGGGAAGGTCCTGACGAACAGCGGATCGAGGTTGACGTCTCCGGTGGCACTGACGACCAGCGCCGTTCGTTGTTGTTCCGGGGAGGGTTCGGAGCTCGTCGTCGCCGCCGGTGGCCGGGTGGTTGTGGTCGATGCCGTCGTCGTGGTCACGCCCGCCAGCGTCGTCAGCGGGCTGATGGTGTCGGACGAACGCGGTGCAGCGGCTCCGCTCCCGACCGCGCACGACGTGCACGCGGCGACGAGCACTGTCGCAAAGACGAGGTATCGTCCCACCATCGTCGTACCGTAACTGAGCCGCCCGGAAACGCACACCGTTCGGGAGGATTCCCGGGGGATTGGATGATCGATCAAGCGCAACCCCCGGCATCACGCCGGACCCTGCCCAGCCTCGGCGCCTGGCGTTTCACGCTCGGCATCACCGTGCTGTGGACGATCGGCTACTCCGTTCGTGGTGCGATGCAGCACCTGCGATTCCACACGCATGCCTTCGACCTTGGGATATTTGCACAGGGCACCTGGCTCCTGACCCAGTTCAAGGAGCCGTTCGTCACCATTCGTGGGTTGCACCTGTTCGCAGATCACTCCTCGTACATCCTCTTTCTTGTGGTGCCGGTGTACGCGGTGTTCCCCAGTGCGACGACCCTGACCGTCCTGACGGTGTTCGCCATGGCGGTGTCGGCTCCGATCGCATTCGTCATCGCCCGTCGAGCAGGGGCTGGGCCGTTCCTGTCGGCACTCACCGCGATGCTCGTACTCGGGGCACCCGCGGTCCAATGGCAGATTCACGACTCGTTCCACCCGGAGATGTTCGTGGTCCCGTTGGGGCTCGCTGCGGTCGCATTGCTGCAACGCGATCGGAACGGCTGGGCGGTTGCTGCCATTGCCGTCGCCCTCACCGCCAAGGAGGACGTAGCGCTGCTGGTGGTACCGCTCGGGCTGGCGGTCGTCTGGATCATGGGTAAGCGACGGGTCGGCTTCGTCCTCGTCGGCATGGGTCTCGTGGCGTTCGCACTCAACTTCCTCGTGCTGCTTCCGGCGTGGTCTCCGACAGGTGAGCTGCTCTATTCGTATCGATACGGCCACCTCGGCGAATCACCGCTCCAGATCCTGTGGGGGCTCGCGACATCGCCCGATGTGTGGTGGGATACGATCACGAGCGGGAAGCGGCTCGGGTATGTCGCGTCACTCGTCCTCGCGATGCCGATGGCCATCTTCGGCTGGCGTTGGTTGCTTGCGGGAGTCCCGGCGTTGGCAGCCAACGTGTTGTCCCTCCATGGATACCAGTACGGGGTCCAATGGCACTACACGGCCTACCTGATCGTCGTGGTGGCGGTCGCCGGCGCGTACGGCGCTGCAAAGGTGGATACCGTGGCCCGGTCCAAGTGGCGGATCACGGTCGTGATCGCCTCGTTGTTCGTACCGGCCATCCTGTGGGTGTTGGCAGCTCCGATCACCGTGTGGGCTCCGAACCATGAACACCCTGCGCGTATCGCCGCGATGCTTGACCAGATCCCCGATGATGCAAGCGTGTCTGCCTGGACCACCTTCGTACCCCACCTGGCGAATCGCGATGAGGTGTACGTCTTCCCCAACCCGTGGCAGGAGACCAACTACGGTGCCGAAGGGGACGAGCCGCCCGATCCATCGACGATCGAATGGGTCGCCATCCGGATGGATTCGTACCGCGAGTTCGACCCGATCATCGAGAACCTCACTGCATCGGGCGACTACCTCGTGCACTACGAGGATCTGCCGTTCATTCTCCTGCGTCGGAGCCGCTGACGGCTAGCGGGTCGGCGCCTCGGCAGCTTCGAGCCAGGTCGTGACGATCTCGAGGAATGTGTCGGGTGCCTCGATCATCGCGACATGACCCAGATCCTTGAGGTAGACGGCTGTCCAATCGGGTCGCTGCTCTGCCAGCCACTCGGCTGTTTGCACCTGGATGACCTCGTCGCGTATGCCGTGCATCAGGAGTGTGGGCTGGGTGACGCGGTGGAGCACATCGAGGAACTTCTTCTTGCGCAGCACATACGGGGCGATGGATCGCGATGCGTGGACCAAGGTGGTTGAGGACCAGTCCTGATCGCGACGGAGCTCAGCGATCTCGAGAGCATCGGCAAACGCGACCGCAGATACCCGTGATGGGTCCGCCGCCACGAACTCGTAGGACTCCTCGACACCTTCTTCCGCGGTCCGCGTTGCCCGGTAGGCATCAACGATCCGCCGGCCGAGACCCGGTACGAGTGGGGCGCCGAGAGTCACAACAGCGGTCGGGTCCACCCGGGTCCACGACGCAACCGGAGCCGCTGGGTCGACGAGGATGAGGCCGGTGATCCGGTCCGGGAAACGCGAAGCCGCGATGATCGATATCAACCCACCCATCGAGTTGCCCATGACGATGGCGGATCCGCCGTAGGCATCGATCACGGCAGCGACGAGCTCGGCGTTGTGGTCAACCGTCACCGGGTTGCCTCGTGGTTCGGTGTAACCGAACCCCCGAAGGTCAGGAGCAACGAGGCTGTGCGTCCTGGTCAACCCTGGAGCGACCAGCCGCCAGTTGTAGGCCGAGCCCTCGAGACCGTGGACTGCGACGATGAGCGGTCCGGTGCCCCCGTACTCGATGACGGACACTGGGCCATTGACGTCGATGGTTGTGCGTCTCACCCTGTTATCCCGAGACCGTCAAGCAGTTCGCGCGGATTCGACGAGCCATAGATTCCCTGGAAATAGAAGCGCTGCATGCCCATCTCCGCATAGTCATCGAGGATGTTCCGAACCTGTTCGAAGGTCCCCTGTGGGGGGCGACGGGTTGCGAAGTACGCGTCGAGTTCCTCTCTCGTCATGCCACGCTCGACGGCGACATCGTTGAGGTACTCGTCGAATTCCTCTTCGGTCTCCTTCGCTATCACCTGACCCGCGGACGAGATGAGAATGGCGTCCGGGTCGCGACCCGCGGCGATCGCTGCGTCCCTGCATCGCTTGATCCGTTCGGCGTAGTTCGGGCCGGGGTAGACATTGAACTCATCGGCGTACGTCCCCGCGAGGCGGGGGGTTGTGTGCTCCCCCGTTCCGCCGACGAGCAACGGGACCCGGCGGTCCGACATCGGGCTGATCGGAAAGTTCTCGAGCTGATAGCGGTTCCCCTGATAGCCGGGGTGTTCGGGGTCGAATGCCGCGTACAGGTACCCGAGAGCCTCCTCGAGCATTGCAAACCGCTCCATGCGATCCGGGTAGGGGATACCGAACACCTCGTGCTCCCGAGCAAGCCAACCGGTGCCGACACCAAGGGTGAATCGACCTCCCGACATTCGATCGAGCGTGATGGCGGACTTGGCCAGCACAGCAGGGTGGCGAAATGTGATCGGCGCCACGAGCACGACGAGGTCGATGTCCTGGGTCTCGCGCGCCAACCCGCCGAGTTGGATGAGCGCATCCGGCGCCGGCGCTTGTGCAGCCTCAGCCTCGCTCAACGCCATGAGGTAGTGATCGGGTAGCGCCAGGGCAACCATGCCCCGCTCTTTGACCA
>CBDUOH010000078.1:0-9468 GCA_965368815.1 uncultured Acidimicrobiia bacterium | reverse complement strand
CGTCGGAGGTCCTGTTTGACCTCGGTCTTCTGACCGACCGACGTGTCATCGGTGGCCTTGGCTGCTTTGACCCTGTCGGCGAGACTCATGACTGATTCCTCCGTTGCGGGCGGGCTCCGTGTCTAACGGAACCAACCCCGTGACTTTTCTTCTTGATCTTCATCGGCAGCATCCCCCTCGAACACAAGGGCTGCGACCGCTCGCAGATCCTTGGCCGGCCGGGACCGCGGATACAGTGAGATGACGGGTTCGCCCTCATTCACCGCCCGTGGCACCAATCGGTCCGAGGCGATGGCGGCCTGGACCTCGAGACCGAGCGACCGCTCGAGCTCATCGATGTCGAGACGCGCCTTGGAGTTGACCCGGTTGAGGATCAGCTTGATCTTCTCGAACGGGAACTTGATGAGCGCCAACGTGTCGAGCGCCAACTTCGCGTTCTTGACGGCAGGCAGATCCATGTCGACCACCAGAAGCACCGAGTCGGAGCGCTCAAGGATCGACAGGACCGGTTCGTCGAGGAACGGTGCTGTGTCGATGACGATGTAGTCGAACATGCGCTTGAGCATCCCGATCGTCTTGACGACCACCTGTGTGGATACCTCGTCGGCGAGCGACGGTTCCAGCGGTGCCGACAACACCCGCATGCCCGATGAATGGGTTGCCAGAAGGCTGTCGAGAAGTGCTTCATCGAGCTTGTCGATGTCACGCGCTGCGTCCACGATCGTGTGCTGGGGCTCGACCTGGAGCGAGATGCACACGTCACCGAACTGGAGGTCGGCGTCGAGGATCACGACTCGTTCGGGGCTACCGCACATGGCCGCGAGACCGAGCGCCGTGTTGACCGTTGTCATCGTCTTGCCTGCGCCGCCCTTCGGCGACATGATCGTGACGACCTTGCCGATCTTGGTCCTCGGCGCCCCGCCGGTGCTCAGGATCGTTTCGGCCTTGGCGACGTGCGCCATCATCGACTTGATCTTGTCCGGCGTCAGCGGTGCATCGACGACATCCTTGTACCCCACTCTGACTGCGGAGAGCAGTACGTCGGTGGTGTAGCCCTCGGTGACAAGCACCAATGGCAACGAGGGTTGCACATCGAGGAGGACAGCCGCCTCGTTGACTCCGGCCTCGTGTGCGAAGCCGGGGCCGATGATGGCCAACTCGATCCCCTCTTCGACCAGCTTGCGCTGGGCGTCCGAGACGTTCCTGGCGGTGTAGACCTTGTGTCCGTCCAGCAGCTGGAGGGTTGCCTCCATTGCCGCTGCGTCGGTGTCTACGACCAGGATCGACCGAGTTGTTGCCGTATCAGTTCCCTGTGTCACCTAGCACCAGTCCAAGTTCGGCGGAGATTCGGTCAAGCAGGCCGAAGATGTCATCCACGACCACCGGTTGTGCGTCATACGGAACGTACGTGCCCTCGGCCGGCAGGAGCGACAGTGCCATGCTCGTGTATTGACGTGCATATTCGATCAACTCAGCCTGCTGCGGGGTCACCTCAAAGACGATGATCTGTCCGCCGACGGGCTCAAGCCCGGTGGCCAGTGGTGCAACAATCGTATCAGGACCCACCGCAATGACGCGGACTTCCTGCATGATCGTCTGGGTTATCGAGTACGACGTCGGCAGAGCGTCGAGCAGGTTGTTCGGCGTGCCATCGTCCTCGGGGGTCGTCTGATCCTCGAGCGCCGCGACATCCTCCGTCGACAACTCCGTGAAGAAGAGGTCGCGGAGCTCATCGTTCGACACCATCTTGATGAAATCGAACGGTGACACCTGTGCAGAGGCGAGAATGTTGACGTTGTCACCGGGACGGATGAATCCACCCGATGAGGCCAGTCCGTCGACGAGGACGGAGATCGCGACCTTGCCCTCGGCGATTGACTCGTTGAGCCGCGTCTCGGTGTCGGCCACGTCGACGAACGACTCCTGGGTGATGATCTGATTCACCGAAATCGGGCCAGATGCGACATTCCCGTCGAGGAGCGACGCCAAATCGGATGGGTTCTTGACACATCCGTACTCGTTGGGGTCCTTGGTGGCGTTCTCACCTGCGGCTCCGAGACACAGGATCGTCGACCCTTCGAACACGACATGCTGCCGCAGAGCCGTGCTCTCGACGATCTTCAGCTGGGCTTCGGCACCGGGCGTGCGAGCTTCGATCGGCTCGGATGCCCGGTAGACGATGACTTCGGAAATGTCGCTCCTGATGTCATCCTCCACGGATGTCAGATACTGGTACAGGGCGAACCCGGAGATACCAGCCAGAAGCACAGCGATGACGAGTACAAGAGTGCGCCGGCCCATATCAGTTATTCCTCTCGATGATTACAGACAGATAACGTGCGCGTATCGAGGAGGTTCCCCGCGCGCATCCGATTGAGGTTGCCATACCGACCCGCTCAGGGTCAAGGACCGAACCGCTAGCTGCGTCCGATCCCTCGTTCCTTGAGTTCGGCGAGAATTGCCTCAAGTGACGAGTCTGCTGAGAACCCTGGGGCCTCTGGTGTCTCTTCTTCACGTTGGAATTCCCTCCGACGGGGTCGACTTGGCTGTTCTTCGCTCCACGAGGAGCGCTCTTCCCACTCGGGAAGTGCCTGCTTGATGGACAGGCTTACCCGTCGTCTGTCGGCATCGATCTCGGTGACCTTTACCGTTACTTCCTGACCAAGAGACAGCTCAAGTTCTGGGCTTTCGACATGGTGCATTGCAATCTCGGAAACATGCACCAATCCCTCGACACCATCACCCACGGACACGAACGCGCCGAACGGCACAGTCTTGGTGACCTTCCCCGGAACGATCGCTCCGACATCGGTACCACGTGCGAAGGTTTCCCATGGATCCTCTGCCGTCTGGCGGATGGACAACGAGATCCGCTCACGGTCATAGTCGACCTCAAGCACCTTGACCTTGACCTGGTCACCGACGGTGACGATCTCACCGGGATGGTTCACGTGACGCCACGAGAGCTCCGAGACGTGGACGAGTCCGTCCATGCCTCCGAGATCGACGAACGCACCGAAGTTCACGACGCTCGAGACCACACCGGGGCGAACATCACCCTCTTTGAGGTCGGTGAGGAACGCCTGTCGTTGCTCGGCCTGCTCCTCCTCGAGGTAGGCACGGCGGGACAGCACCACATTGTTGCGATTCCGATCGAGCTCGATGACTTTCGCCTCGATCGGTTCGCCCACGAACGGCTGGAGATCGCGGACCCTACGGAGATCGACGAGCGATGCCGGCAGGAAGCCACGAAGTCCGATATCGACGATCAAGCCGCCTTTGACGACTTCGATGACGTGACCAGTGACGGTGCCGCCGTCGTTCATCACTCCCTCGATGCGACCCCATGCCCGCTCGTACTGGGCGCGCTTCTTCGACAGGACAAGGCGACCTTCGTCATCTTCCTTCTGCAGGACGAGTGCCTCGATCTCATCACCGACTTTGACGATGTCGTCTGGGTTGGCGTTGTTGCGAACCGAAAGCTCGTTCGGAGGAATCACACCCTCGGACTTGTAACCGATGTCGACGAAGACCTCGTCAGGATCGACCCGGACAACGGTCCCTGCGACGATGTCTCCCTCTTTGAACTCGAAGACCGTCTGCTCAACCGCTGCAGCGAAGTCATCCGCCGACAAATCGTCGGGCACGTCACCGATCGTCTTGGGAGCGCTGATGGCGGGCCGGTCACCACGGGGGCGCGGCTTGCGTGGCGCTTCCTCAGCCTTGTCGGCGTCTTCATCGGAAGCGGCACCGTCGGGGACAACAGCGTCGTCGGATGCATCCGCTGCATCAGCAGTCACCTCTTCGTCCGTCACGGTCTGCTCCACGGCGTCGGTCACGGCTACAACAGGGGTTTCGTCGTCCGTTGCTGCGGCTGCTGCGGTGGCTCCTGTGATGGCTTCTGTGGCTACAGCTTGCGCTGAGTTGTCTTCCGGTGCGGGGGATTCCGCAGCGGTGGTTTGGTCCTCACCGGCGGCGGTGAGGTCTCGATCGTTGTCGTTGGGCATGTAAGAGTGGGTCTCCTTGGAAAGTACAGATTGTCCCCGAACGCGCGGATGCGACTGTCAGAGACGTACTGAGCATAGGGTACGACCGACCCAATCGGCAAGAAGGATGGTGCGCGGGCGCCTGCCAACCGTCGCATCCTGCACGTTCATCCGCCGGGTGCCGAGACGGTCAGTGCCCGGCGTCGGCCAATGTCCGTCCTATACCGAACGAGACCTTCAATGGGACGCGGAGCTTCGTGACACCCTCCATGGTCTTCACCGTCAGCGCCGTCACGGCATCGATCTCGGCCTCGGGGACCTCGAGCACCAACTCATCGTGAATCTGGAGAAGCATCTCGGCAGCCGACCCGGAGGCCCGGAGTTTGCGCTCGAGATCGATCATCGCTTTCTTGATGACATCGGCAGCCGATCCCTGGATCGGTGCGTTGAGTGCCATCCTCTCCCCCATCTGCCGATCCCGCGTGCGCCGGCTGTGGAGCTCGGGGAGATACCGACGCCGTCCGAGAATCGTGGTGGTGTATCCGGTTTCACGGGCTTCGTCGACGATGCCACTCATGAACGCTCGCACATCGGGGAACTGCTCGAAATACCCGTCGATGTGGGCCTGGGCTTCTGTGCGGTCGATGTCGAGGCGTTGGCCAAGGCCGTAGGCCTCCATTCCGTAGAGCAGACCGAAGTTGATCATCTTGGACGTTCTGCGCATGTCTTCGGTGATGTCCGCGAGATCCACGCCGTTGACACGGGCGGCGGTGGCGGCGTGGATGTCGATGTCATTGGTGAACGCTGCCACCAGCCCGGGGTCGCCTGACATGTGAGCCAGGATGCGCAACTCGATCTGGGAGTAGTCGGCGACCAGGAACAGCGAGCCCTCGGCCGCAACGAACGCCTGCCGTATGGCGCGGCCTTCGTCGCTGCGTGCCGGGATGTTCTGAAGGTTCGGGCGCTCCATCGACAATCGCCCTGTCGCGGCGCCCATCTGGTTGAACCTGCCACGCACCCGGTTGTCCTTGTCGACGAGCCCGAGCAGCGCCTCGACATACGTGGACCGCAACTTGTCGAGTTCGCGGAACAACAACAACTTCGAGACGATCTCGTGCTGATCGGCGAGCTTCTCGAGAACGGAGGCATCCGTCGATGGCGCTCCCTTCGGCGTCTTCTTGAGAACCGGCAGCCCCAGTTGCTCGAACAGCACCTTGCGCAGCTGGAGCGTGGAATTGACGTTGAACGACGAGCCGGCGGCTTCGTGGATCTCCGTCTGCAACACCGCTATCCGCGATTGGAGTTCATCGCCGAATGACTTCAGGAACGGGACGTCGAGGCCCACACCCGCCGTTTCCATCGAGGCAAGGATCGTGACCAACGGGACCTCGATGTCGCGATACAACTCCAGACCCCCACGGGCGTCCATCTGCTCCGTCAGAGGTTCTACGAGTCTGGCAACAGCGAGGGCTCGGCGGGCAGGGGTTTGGAGATCGACGCTCGCTTCGTCGAACGAGAACGCCTCCTGCGCTCCACCACTGTCGGATCGGTCGGCCTCGTCGACATTCACCCCGAGCTCCCGATACGCAAGGTCTTCGAGACTCGGGGCGCGCTGGGCGGGATTGATGACATAGGCCGCAAGCATCGTGTCGAATGAAACCAGCGGAACCGGCAGCTCGGCCTCGATGCATGCAACGAGCACGGGTTTGGCATCGTGGGCCTCGATGCCCCCATCCGTTGCCAATCGGGCCAGAAGCGATTCGGCGAGGTTCAAGGGGACATATGTCGCCGGCTCTCCGGCGACCACGATCCCGATCAGGTCATCGCCCTCCCATACGGGGTCGATTGCCATCGGGCCACCTGTCGCAAGATTCGCCGCCTGGTCGCTGGTGGTCGCTGACATCACCTCGACGGCGACGACAGCGCGCTCGGCCTCACTGACACCGCCGAGCTCCTCGAGACGTTGCCACAGGCTGCGGAAGGCCAGATCATCGAACAGCGAACGCACGGTGTCCCGATCGAACGGCGTCAGGACAAGGTCGGCAGGATCGATGTCAGCGATCTCGACGTCACGGACCATGGTCATGAGATCGCGATTCAACAAGACCTGCTCCTCGGCCGCAGCGAGGTTCTCTCGCAGCTTGGGGGTCAGTTCGTCAAGGGACGCAAACAGGTCCTCGAGACTCGAGTGGGCGACGATCAACTTCGCTGCCGTCTTCTCCCCCACACCTGGCACCCCTGGGAGGTTGTCCGACGAGTCTCCACGCAAGGCCGCGTACTCGACGTACCGGTCCGGCGTGACGCCGTACCGTTCCTCGATCCATGCGGGCGTCGCCTTGACAGTGTCGGAGATCCCGCGACGGGTGTACAGGATCGTGAGATCATCCGATGACAACTGGAACGCATCACGATCGCCGGTCACAACCACGACGTCGTATTCAAGCTCCCGTCCCCGCTCCGCCAGCGTGGCGATGATGTCGTCAGCTTCGAAACCCGCAAGCGACACCTGGGGAATCTCCATCGCGTCGAGGACTTCACGGATCAGTGGGAGTTGCGACCGGAAGATGTCCGGAGCGCTCTCCCGGGTCGCTTTGTATTCGGGGTACCGCTCAGAACGGAACGTCGGCTCCTTGCGGTCCCATGCGACCGCCATGGCATCGGGCGATTCCTCGTCGAGCAGTTTGATCAGCATCGAGGTGAATCCGAACACGGCGTTGGTCACCTGACCACTGGGGGTCGCGAGGTCCGGAGGCAGTGCGTAGAAGGCCCGATACGCGAGCGAATGCCCGTCAAGCAGCGCGAGTTTCGTCATGCCTCCACAGTAACGAGCTGTGGGCGCGCAGTCCTACGGAACGAGGTGGATCGGTTACCCGTCGATCGATGCGGCCCACGCCGTTCGATCGGTGATCGACCCACCCACGGAATGGGTTGGAGACAGGAGCAATGTGCTGGTCTTGCCCAGCTCCTACTCAACCAGCTTGACCGGGTTGCCCTCGATTCGAGCCTCCCAGGTTGTGGTGTCGTTGGCCGATGCCGGGTAGTTGTAGCGGATCTTCCACCAGCACCCGAGCGCTCCGGGGGCACAGGTATACGTGTCGCTGAGATCGATCCGGATCTCGACAAGCTTGTCCTGGAACGCACTCCCCGAGGTTGGGATCGTGCATGAAGCCGGACTGCCCGAGGTCGCCGGTCGGGACCCTTCCGCCGGCGAGTTCCACGAACACGCCGGAGAGTTCCCATAGGGATCGACCACGGTCATCGAGTGGTTGCCAGCCGCGTCACCCGGGTCCCAGAGCGAGATCACGAGGTCCTTGCCTGCGTGCACTTCCTCGACCTCGGCGAGGTAGAACGTCGTGAGACCGGCGTTGACGTTCGAGTAGATGGCCATCGAACCAAGTCCATAGATTCTCGGTTGCGTCCCTGCACTCGAGGCACGCAACGACCATCGGTTGAGACCGCGCTCACCGTTGTCCAGGGTGAGGACCCGCAGCGGATAGATGCCCGGACCGTGTCCCGATATTGCGCCGGGACACATGGAGTCCCACATGTCGCCGATCCCGCCGGGAAGAGCAGCGTCCACATCAAGCCACGTGGTCGAATTGCTGATCGTCGCCAACCCATATCCATCGAGCGACGTGCGCGGCGTGTAGACAACCGTGCACAGAACTGCGTTGCTGTCGGTCGTGTCGAGCGGCGTGACGTCGGGGCCATACAGGATGAACACGGTGGTCGGGCCCGGGCTCGACCCCTGGGGGTTGTCGCCGACGAGCACGAGATCGCCGCCACCCTGGGTGAACGGACCGTCGAAGATCTCGACACTGAGACTCGAGCTGTTCGTGACCTCGATCCCGTAGAGGTATCCACCTCTCGTGTTCGAGATGGTGCCCGGCGTTGCGCCATCGAACGTCGTCGGTCGCTTGTCCGGGTTCGGCGTGCAGCTGGACCCCGAACCGCCGTGACGACACTGGGACGAATAGCGGTCACCCATGCTGCGTCCGGTGTAGTAGCCATGGATGTTGCCCCAGAACCCGGGCCACCGGCCCAGCTCGGGGTCGTTGCCGAAATATGGCTCGGGACTTCCCAGTGGGAGGGGTTGTACGTATTCGGCGACGCTCGTCTTGGTGATGCTGACCGAGTCGAGTCCGAACACCTTCATGAAGAATGTGTCGACAGGATGCGTGATGGTGACGCGCAGCTGATTCTCGTTCGACACCGATGTCGGGTCCGACACAATGTCCGCCGGAATGACGGTGCTACCTGCTCCTGCGCTGTAGCCGTTCTCCGCAGCAGCCAGGACCGCTTCCGAGAACGCCGTCGCCCGCTGATCAGGCTCATACACAACGCCACCGAGCGCGGCTGCATCGGCACCATGCTGGATGTTGATGCCGTTCCAGAACAGCCAGCCGAGATCGATCGCAAAGCCGGCCATCCCCATGAACACCGTCAACAGAGCTGCGGCGAGAACGAGTACCGCCCCGCGTTCATGCCGTTGGGTGCCCGAGGATCGGGTCGGGAAAAGGTTGCTGAGTCGCCTCATGTTGGCAGCACCTAGGGACCGAACACGTCCGGCTCGAGCCGGATCCGTGCGATCTCACTCAGGTCACGATCGACGCCGGGGATCAGGTCGGTGATCGATGAGTGGTGGTAGTTGACTTGGATGCCCAGCACCTCGACGCCACCGCCAGCTGCTTCGAGGGTCGTGTCGCGACCCGACGGGACCCACGGCCCGCCGTAGGCGAAGCTCGGATCACTCGGATCGGGACAAGGCGTCCACCGGCACGGCGTCGCCGGGGCGAACGAATAGGTGTTGATCTTGCCCGGTAGCTTTGCGCCGGTCGAAGGATTCGCACTGAAGATCTCGACGCTGATGAGCACCGACGAATCAACCGAATCGAACAATCCGGCCTCGATCGCTTCGAGTATCCGCATGTCAGCTGCGTCCCGTGTACCCATCGTCGCTCCGGTGCGCGCGGCAGACGTCGTCGCCGATGCAACGGTGAGCTTCTCCTTGAACAGAAGACCGTATTCGACGATGCCGAACACGAGCAGGATGAGCAGCGGCAACACGATCGCCATCTCGACGATCGCGGCGCCCGTTTCATCTCGAGCCCTTATCCTGATTCCCAGCACGTTTCCCTCTTCGCTCTTGGGACGCACGCCTGGCTTGATGCCCGGTGGCGGTGTACGCCGAGATGTCGATCCGCAAACCCCCATCGGTGTCGAACGGATGTGTTCCTGCATACATCGGCACGAGCGCAGGGAAACTTGAGCATCAGGGATCGTGTGGGAACTCGAGCTTCCGCAGCCTCGGGCATGCGAACAGGACCCGAGAATGCAGGGATGTTCGGACTCGTCGGTCGCGGTAATCAGGCATGCGGCGGTACTCTCGCGACCGCGAGCCGGGATGGCGGAATGGTAGACGCGGTGGACTCAAAATCCACTGAGCGCAAGCTCGTGGGGGTTCAAGTCCCCCTCCCGGTAC
>CBDUOH010000077.1:0-9472 GCA_965368815.1 uncultured Acidimicrobiia bacterium | reverse complement strand
GACAACTGCCGAATTGCCAGTATGTGGATGTTGGGTGCGTAAGGTGGTGCCGATCAAAGGAGCCCATCATGCAATCACTTCGACGGTTTGCCTTCGTGACCATCGTTCTCACGCTGGCTGTGGCAGCCTGTTCGTCGGATGGCGCAACCGACACCACGACGGTGGCTCCAACATCCAGTTCGGTCGCGACGCCCACCAGTTCCGTGACCTCGTCGACCGCTGCAGCCACGACGACCACAACACCGACGCCGACGTCGCTGTCCCTCCGGGCGGTCGCACAGGCCGATCCTGTGGATGGCCTGACGATCGAACATCTCGAGTCCATCGAGATACAGGAGTCCAATGGCTACCTGATCGCGGTGTTCCCCCAGACGGATGAGGAGATCACCGTTGAGGTCGCGGATGCCGCCGGCACCACGGTTTCCTGCGGTCCGAACGTTGACGGCGATCAGCAGTGCTCGATCTTCGGGAGCGATGGGAGCTACACCTTCGAGGTGTTCGAGCCGTCGCCCCTTCCGAACTCCGTGGCATTCCCTGCGACCGTCACACCCGATGCGGTTGCGGTCACCGTCGATGGCACGACGTACGAAGGTGTCATCGTCCGGTTCCAGGTCGGACCTCTGTTCGTCCAGATCAACCCGAGTACGGGTGGGCTGACTGAACCGGTCACCCGCATGGTCGGAGAGGCGTCCGCCGCCGAGATTGCAGCGGCACTGGGCTAGCGCTCAGCGGACGAGCTCCTAGGTCGACCGTTCGATGAATGCCCGGAGCTCGGGTCCGAGTCGTTCGATCGACGGTTTGTGGACATACATCATGTGGCCGGCCTCGAAGTAGGACACCTCGATGTTCGCGGTGAGGGCATCTTCGAGTCCCAGGTGGGACAGCGTGTACTCCGTGGCGAAGTACGGTGTCGCGAGGTCGAAATACCCACTCGCGACGTAGACCTGCATGCCCGGGTTCTTGGTGATGGTGTCGCGAAGTGTCTCGGACACATCGACATACGAGTTCTGGAACTTCTCGTAGTTCCACGGCCACACCTTCGGATTGAGGATCTCGTACACGAGGTCGCTCTCGTAGCCGAGTTCACGACGAACGTAGTCGTTGAATGTCGCCGTGAACGGTCCCATCCACACGTCGAGTGAAGGGTCGTGCTCGAGCATCGAGCCGACGGTGTACCGGTCGACCCCCTGATAGCGCGAATCGAGCCGTCCGACCGTGACGCCACGGTCGCGCAGGAGTTCCTTCATGAAGTGGAACTTCTCAACTCGTAGGTGACTCTGCTCGATGAACGACTGGCTGAGACCGGTGTATCGCGAGAGCTTGGCAGCCACGGAGGTGGCCGACTCCTCATCGAGACGTGAGCCCTTCTGGAGCGCGAGGAGATACTCGGTCTCGGCAAAGGACTCCACCTCGGCGAGTACGTCCGTGAGCGGTCGCTCCTGCAGATCCTCCTCGAGCGCCTTGTGGAACCATGCAGTGGCGGTGTACGACGGCAGGTAGGCGACGTATGGCAGGTCGTTCCCCCGGTGGAATCCCCACGTGGACTGATCGAGCCCGATCGTCTGGAATGACAACACCGAACTCACGAGAATCACCCCGTTGAGGAAGATGCCGTATCGAGACATCAGATGCCCGGCGAGTCCGACCGATCGTGTGGTCCCGTAGCTCTCGCCCCCGACGAACTTCGGGGATGCCCACCGGTTGAATCGCGTGAGATACATGCGTACGAACGCGCCGATGGATTCGATGTCCTTCTCGAAATGGTGGTACGACCGCTCTTCGTCCTTCTCCAGCGCACGGGTGAAACCCGTCGACACCGGATCGATGAACACCAGATCGGCGTGCGTGAGCAGGGTCTGCTCGTTGTCGGTCAACGATCCGGGGTGCTTGTCGAGGTTGCCCTTGTCGTCGAACACGACCCGCTTCGGTCCGAAGATTCCGAGGTGGAGCCACACCGACGATGACCCGGGACCACCGTTGAACGCAAACACGATCGGCCGTGACGCTGGATCATCAACACCGTCGAGGGTGTAGGCCGTGAAGAAGAACGATGCCTTCTTGGTGTCGTCGTCCTCCTTGAGCACGATGCGCCCCGCAGTCGCGGTGTAGTCCAATGGCGAGCCATCGATCGTGATCGAATGCTTCGTCTCGGAGAACGCTTCTTCGAAATGCTCAGGTGGCTTCTTCTTCTCCTCGTCGGAGGCTGTTGCTTCCGACGCCTTGTCCTTGGTGTCTTCAGCCACGGATCACCGCCGTTTCACTCATCGTCGTGGTCGGCCTGTTGTTGCGTGATGGCTTCGACGATGTCGGCATTCGCCAACGTCGTGATGTCCCCGAGCGTCCGATGATCCGAGATGTCTCGGAGGAGTCTTCGCATGATCTTGCCTGACCGGGTCTTCGGGAGGTCAGGGGTGAAGATGATCGACTTCGGTTTTGCGATCGCCCCGATCTTCTCTGCAACGTGGTTGCGGAGTTCGGCGTGCAATTCGTCCGACCCGACGAGATCGCCACGCAGTGTCACGAACGCGGCAATCGCTTGCCCGGTGAGATCGTCCGCCGCCCCCACGACGGCGGCCTCTGCCACCGCAGGATGCGAGACAAGGGCCGATTCCACCTCCATCGTGGAGATCCGATGTCCCGAGATGTTCATCACGTCATCGACCCGACCCAGGATCCAGAGGTAGCCCTCTGTGTCGACCTTTGCGCCGTCACCCGGGAAGTATGAACCGGGGTACCGCGACCAATAGGTCGAGACGTAGCGGTCATCGTCCCCATAGATCGATCGGAGCATCGACGGCCACGGCTTCGTGATGATGAGGAATCCGCCGCCTCCGAGGGGCACCTCGTTGCCGTCGGCATCGACCACGGCGGCCGAGATACCGGGAATCGGCTTGGTGGCGGAACCAGGCTTCGTGGCAGTGACACCCGGGAGTGGGCTGATCATGATGCCGCCCGTTTCCGTCTGCCACCAGGTATCGACGATCGGGCATCGTTCGCCACCGATGTTTGTGTGGTACCACATCCATGCTTCCGGGTTGATCGGTTCGCCGACCGTTCCCAGAAGCCGCAGGGATGAGAGATCGTGGCGCTCGGGGTATTCGGCGCCCCACTTCATGAACGCACGAATCGCCGTCGGTGCGGTGTACAGGATCGTGACCCCGTACTCAGCGATGATCGACCACAGCCTGTCCTTGTCCGGGTAGTCCGGTGTTCCCTCGTACATCACGCTTGTCGTGTGGTTGGTCAGCGGGCCGTACACGATGTAGGAATGCCCGGTGACCCATCCGACATCGGCAGCACACCAGTAGACGTCGGTGTCTGGCTTGATGTCGAACACCTGCGCGTGCGTCGTTGCAGCTCCGGTGAGGTACCCGCCGGTGGTGTGCATGATGCCTTTGGGCTTGGCCGTTGTGCCGGACGTATAGAGCAGGTAGAGAAGATCTTCCGCGTTCATGACCTCGGGTTCGCACTCGGTCGATTGTGATGCGACCAGGTCGTGCCACCAGACGTCCCTGCCGTCGGTCATTGGAACGTCGTGCCCGGTCCGCTTGACCACGACGCAGTTCTTGATCAGGTTCGTGCGTCCCATCGCCGTGTCGCAAGCCTCTTTGAGAGGGACGACCGATCCGCGACGCCAGGCGCCGTCGCATGTGATCAGGTACTTGGACTCCGCGTCCTCGACCCGATCGACGATGGCGTCGGCCGAGAAGCCTCCGAAGATCACGGAGTGGGCTGCACCGATGCGCGCGCAGGCAAGCATGGCTATCGGGAGCTCCGGGACCATGCCCATGTAGATGGCGACCGTGTCGCCCTTTGCTACGCCAAGGCTCTTGAGTCCGTTGGCAAAACGGTTGACCTCGTCGGCGAGGTCTTGATACGTGATCGTGCGAGTGTCGCCGGGTTCCCCGACCCAGTGGTAGGCGACCTTGTCGCCTCCGGTTGCGAGATGGCGGTCGAGGCAGTTGTACGAGACGTTCAGTTCTCCGTCCTTGAACCAGGTGAAGAACGGCGCATTGGAGTCGTCGAGTCCGACGGTCGGCTCCTTGAACCAGGTCAATCGATCCTTGGCCTGCTCCATCCAGTACGCCTCGAAGTCTGCGTCTGCGCGGTCGAAGTCGGCCTGCGTCGTGTTCGCCGTGGCCGCGAAATCAGCCGGCGGCGGAAACGACCGTTCCTCGTGCAGCAGGTTTTCGATCCCCGATTCCGTCATGACGCTCCTCTCGCATTTGGACACAGGCTAGACGCGCTCGAAAAGCCGCGAGTTCGGAGTGGTCCCGGATACCCGGACCAAGTTGTGGCGGCTACCGCTGCGGGTTCGCAGGTTTCATCATGGAGTCGAGTCCGAGGAGGGCGATCGTCGCGGATTCGCGCTCGACAGCGGCACCCGCGACCGGAATGCCGGTTGCCTCCGCAACCCGGTTCATCATCGAGAAGTTGCCATACACGGCGCAGGCATCGACGAACGCTTCCTCACCAAGTTCCGAGAGGATGTTGTGGCGCGCGTCAGGAACGCCGTTGGCCGCGAACACGGCGTCGACGAGGTCGAGGATCACCCGGCTTCCGGGCACGCCAGCGTCTACGGAGCGGTCGGCGATCGCGCGGATGTCGACCGTGTGACCAAAGGCGACGGAGCTCGCACGGAGCATCCGAACATGGCTCAACGTTCAGTAGAAGCATTGGTTGAGAAAGGACAGACGAGCCGAGATCAGCTCCATCTGTGCCCGGTTGAGTCCGGGATCACGCGCAAAGACATCCGACGACATCTCTTCGTCCGTCATGTAGAGCGGCCCCTGGAGGGATAGGTACAACCTGGCGTCGCTGGGCACCATGTCGAGGGCAACGGGAATCGGACCCGCCGGCATGGGCAGGTGGGTCCTCCGCCGTTTGAGATCATGCCTGATCTCGCCGGTCGGCTCGCCCGGGCCAGGTATCGGTAGCGATTCGCGGTCGATGCCGAGGGCATCGTGGAAACCGTCGACTGCCGAGAGGATCGAAACGACGGCAACGGTTTCGACCGTTGTTGCGTCGCCCACCGCGTCGGCAACGGTCCGCACTTCCCTTGCACCGACCACCGCCGGCCGCTCCATCAGCTGGTTGGCGAAGTCCTGGAGCACCTCGGGTACGATCGCGGACCGTTGGGTACCGTCCCTGGCTACCCCTGCGAGGTGGATTCGCTGCTCCCCCGACAACGTCGGGCCGGGTGCGGCCAGACCGGACCACACGCCGGCGAACGCGGCGCCGATGTCCGTCCGCACGCCGACGTCGGAATCGGAGAATCGGAACATGCGACGACGCTACACGAAACCAGCGTTGTGCATCGATCGGATCGGGCGTCGGTGCGGTCACGGGTGGGCATGTAATGTGGGGCGTCGAAAGGGAGTGACCATGTGCTGTCTTGCAGCCTTGACAGTGTTCATCAGTGCGCGATTCGCCGCATTCGTATGGTGGATCTTCGATCGCGACCGCTGGAGCACCGCCTTTGACAGCTTCTTGGTGGGCCTCATCGGCTTCATGCTCGTTCCGTGGCTGACACTCGGATGGGTCCTGGTTTCTCCCGACGGCGTCAACGGGTTTGACTGGGTGGTTCTCGCCCTTGGTCTGATCTTCGACCTGGGGTCGTACTCCGGCGGCGGCTACTCGCGCTCGAGGCGCTACGCCTGATTCCACCGCAATCGGAGGTTCGGGCATGGAGATCACCAAGGACACGAAGGTGTCGGACATTCTCACCGAGTACGGCGACATCGCCGAACTGATGGAGGTGTTCGGCATCAAGCGGGTCAGTGGCTACTCGGTACGCAAGTTCATCACCAAAGCACTGACTGTCGAGCGTGCCGCCAGAATCCACCGTGTCCCGCTCGATGAGTTCCTGGCAACCCTCCGAACCGCCGTGGGGCAGTCGCCCAAACCCACCGACTAGGCAGGGTCGCCGCTGCCATGTCGGTGGTAATTCAGCCCGTTTCCCGAGGCACGGGCTTGGACCTCTCGATAACATTCAGGCGGTCAGGGTCGCACCGACCCAGGTCCCTTAGGAGGGTTCATGTCGTTCAATCGAATGGCCGGTGTTGCCGGCCTCATGAGCGTCGTATTCTTCGTTGTCGGCTTTGCGCTCTTCGGAGCCCAGCCGAATCCGGATGCCACCGCTGCTGAGATTGCGGCGTACATCACCGACACAGGTACGTACGAGTATGCCAATGCAGTCACGGCGTTGGCGACGCTGTTCATGCTCGTGTTCTTCGTTGGGTTCGCGAGACCATTCAAGGCTGCCGACCGGGAGCACGGCGAGGGATTCGGTACCGTGATTGTCGCCTCGTCTGTGGTCGCCGTGACCCTGATGGGGGCCGGTGCATCGATGTTCGGCATCCTTGCGCATCGCCTCGACGGACTTGGTGAGTCCGGCTTGTGGGTGCTTTGGGATGGCGGCAATGTCTTGTTCGCCTTTGCGATTCTCAGCTTCTTCATCGGAGGAGGTGCCGCTGCTGTTTCAATCATGCGCCACGGCGTCATGGCGAAGTGGTTCGGGATGCTCTCGGCCATCGTCGCGTTGGCGGCTCTTGGGGGTCTCGTACCCTTCTTTGCCACCGGGTCCGCGGTCGTCGTTGGTGTCCTTGTTGGATACCTCGGCATCATGGTCTGGTTGCTGGTTGGCAGCATCCTGTTGGTCCGCAAAGGCGAGACATCGATGTGAAGCCGTTCGCCGGTACGTTCGCCCGTAGTGGAGAGAGGCAAGATCGGGTCGCGAGCGGATCCCCGTGCTTCCCGCATTGGGGTGATGGCCGTGCCCCGATCTTTCCGATACCCGCGACCGCGGTGAGGACGCACCAACCTCGACGGTGGAGTACCCGTTCCTCTGTTCATCGGATCGCACTGCCGGAGATGGTGCAGTGATGACGAATCAGCTGCTCGTGTTCACGTCCAACCGGGAACGGTGGTGGCCTGCTTGATCCACATCCTGATCTCAGGGCTTTCCACTTCCTCGAGGGACCGAAGCTTGATGTAGCGCGAACGACCAGCGTCTCCGAGCGGCGGCGGCGGATCGAAGTCCCCGCCGCCGGGGAACCCGATGTTCAGCGACACGTGATATGCCGTCATTTCGATGATCCATCCGAGGTTCGGGAGTCCATACCAGGCCGTACCCCACTTCGCCGCGAACTGCGCTTCTGGGACGATCTCGCGAATGATCTCATCAACGCGGGTGGCCAGGGGCTGCATCTTCGGCATCGAGTCCGCGATGAGTTCCTCGATCGCGAGGTGGCTAACCGCAGGTTCAGGCGGTTTGCGTGTCGAGTTGACCTTCCGTTTTGGCATCGAATGCCTCCTTTGCCGCGGTGCATTCCACCGTACTAGCGCGTCAATCAGGCTGAGATCGTGAAGAAGCCCTTCATCGTGGGCTCAGGCATACCTGCAGGCGGCCATGACCGTGATTGTGCACTCATACGACGGAGACGTTACGCAACCACCCCAATGTTCCATGCTCACAGATCGAGGACTCGACAACTGTAGACATCCGCTGCTCTGCAGGCGCCCGAGATAGGTTCGCGTTGCTCACGGAACCTTGCAACGGTCCATCCCGGCCACGCAAATTCGGCAATGTGTGTATGTGGCTTCCGAGGGGCGCATATGTGCCGCTATGCGTAGGTTGCGGATTCGACTATTCAACGTAGGATTTGTTGATGCGAGGCACCTTGGTGATTGCACTCGCAGCAGTATGTCTTGCTAGCTGCACGAGCTCTGGTGCCAACACGTCCACTTCAGTTCATAACTCGACCACCTCGATCTCGACTGAAGCAGGCGCGGGTTCCACTCCCACGACCACGAGTCCTGATGTGCCACCGCCCGTTGCTCCTGGTCATGCCGGTGTTGATGTGGGGGTTTTGACGAGTCAGACGTTCAAATCGGGCCCCCCTTCGGTTGTCGATCACGGTGAGGGGACCTACGAGTACCTGGGATGCTGGACGGCGTGGCCGGGCTTGTACGTGTACGAATTCGATCTCAAATCGAGCGACGGCACGTATCCGTTCCACACGGAGTTCGCGTGGGAGGTGACTTCCTCAGACGCAATCACTGCACAGCCTCTCGACATTCGCCTTTCGGGACCGGGCAGGTTCTCGATACCCGTCGATGCAGACACCCATGGAAGCTTCCCACCGGTGGCTTCCTCTGCCGGGTATCGAAGGTCGTTCCTTGAAGGAGGTGTCCGCTGCGAGTTTCAGTTTCTTGCAGCGAATTGGGTCGGGCGTGGGGACAACGTCAGTAGAAGACCCGAGGTCGAGCCAGAACGCATCCAGGTGAACGGCCCCGAAGGCACCGTGCAGAACCTGATCGCTGACATAGACCCGGCTGACGATTCTGCACCGATGTGGCCGCTGGCCGACATTTACATGCGCACCAGCAATCTGCTGATTGACCGCATCTACGTCGATCCCACGATGACGATGGAATTCGTGAGCATCGACATTGTCGGGACGTGCATTTCCGTCCATTCCTATTACACGGATGGACCAGAGATCTACCAGTCACGTGGCTGTGAGACGGTCGGATCGTCATGGTATGAGGAAACGTACCCCGTGAGATTCGAGGACGAGGCATGGTCTGTCGGGGTGAGAAACGGGACCCGCGAACAGCTCGCCATGTACACGTTCGAAGGAACAGAACCACTGACCAACGAAGGGAAGGTCTTCGATCCTGACGTATGGCTCGACGTAACGAACGACGAAGGAGGATTCGAAGAAATCGCACGCCTACCGGTCGGCGACGGGCGAGTCAGCATTGTTACGTACTACAGCGACGAGCTTGGAATGTCACTCGGTGAGAGAACCGCTGGTGGAGATCGACAGGCCACCGGCTTCGGAGCAACAATACGGGGACTGAACCCTTGGAACCAGTGCGCACGATGGGGCACCCACGACACGTGGTCCGGATTGTTCCTCCTCATTGTCACCGAGGACCCGACGTGGAATGTCGAGGCGGACATCGACGACTGGACACCGATCCCACTTGTTGAATCAGGCGGGTACGGGGTCGGACTCCTTGAACTCGACGAATGGATACAGGCCCCCGACCTTCGGGCAACGGATGCCGACGGCAACCCGGTCAGCTGCCTCAACGATCACTAAGAGCGACGACCGCATATCCGGCAATATGCGTGGCATAACCATTTGAGTCGACCGTGCCTGAGAGACCAGTAAGCGCTTCGTTTGGGAGATCTATGGCGTGTTTGACCGCGGGGATGACCGCGGCAGCCATTTCGGGGTTCTCGCAGGGGTAGGAAACCGCACAACGCCGCAGGACGGTGCTTCGGGGTGGTGGGCCTACCTGGATTTGAACCGTAAGAGTTCGACGTGAACTCCAGATCCCAGCGGAGCTCGTATCGATGAGTCGTTGTAGCCGGAGGTGGTGACAGGGACGGCCAGGGACACGAATCGGTGGTTCTTGGGTCGCGGCTGCGTGGAGTGGGCCTACCTGGATTTGAACC
>CBDUOH010000076.1:0-9694 GCA_965368815.1 uncultured Acidimicrobiia bacterium | reverse complement strand
GACTCAAAATCCACTGAGCGCAAGCTCGTGGGGGTTCAAGTCCCCCTCCCGGTACCAACGTCCACCACATGATGGGATCACCACCGTGGAGTCGAACGCTCTCGGTGGGAACTCTCAGGCGCGCTTGCGGCGGACCGCAGCTGCGAGGGCGCCAACCGCTTCGGTGATCGACTCCCGTGCTTCTTGCGGCGTGCCGGATTCGATCACCCGCCGGACCAGGGCTGAACCGACGATGACGCCATCGCCCGCCCGTGCGGCGCTCGCGGCATGGTCGGGCGTCGAGATACCGACGCCGAACACGATCGGGGCGTCGGTTACGGCTCGGATCCTTCGAGCAAGGTCATCGGTGTTGGTGGAGGTGTCGCGACGCTCCCCGGTCACACCGACCTCAGCAATCGCATACACGAAAGCCGGGTCCGCATCGGCGACGCTGCGCAGGCGGCGGTCGGTCGTCGTAGGGGCAGCGAACAGCGCGAGACCGATGTCTGCCGTGGTCGCAGCCTCCACGAACGGAGCGGACTCATCGACCGGCAGGTCCGCAACGATCACGCCCGAGGCGCCGATCTCGGCTGCTCGTGCAAAGAATTGATCGATACCTGCCCGAAGCACGGGGTTCGTGTAGGTCATGAGGAGGACCGGCTTGCCGGTTCGGTCGATCACCCGTCGTGCGACGTCGAACGCCACGTCGACGGTGACACCCGACGCCAAGGCAGCCTGTCCGGCGGCCATGATCACCGGGCCGTCCATCAGCGGATCGGCGTACGGGATCCCGACTTCGAACCCGTCGGCACCGGCCTCGGCCATCGCAACGAACAGATCGACGGAATCGTCAGGACTCGGGATACCTGCCGTCAGATAGGGAAGCAACACGGCACGGTCATCGTGACGTGCATCGTCGAACATCGATCGCAATTCGTCGCGACCCGATCGTCGTTCAGTCATGGAGCGCGGCGATCTGCTGGACATCCTTGTCACCTCGACCCGAAAGGTTCAACACCACCGTGCGTCCGGCGAGCGACGCTCGTTCACGGACGATCCAAGCCAGGGCGTGCGCCGATTCGAGCGCCGGGATGATTCCCTCGGTTCGACACATCAGGTGGAATGCCTCCACCGCTTCGTCATCGGTGACATCCTCATATCGCACCAAGCCCGCATCCTTGAAATAGGAGTGTTCCGGCCCGACGCCGGGGTAGTCGAGCCCTGCGCTGATCGAGTGCGCCTCAAGGACCTGACCCGAGTCGTCCTGGAGCATGTACGTCATCGCACCGTGCAGCACCCCGGGCGACCCGTGGCCCAGCGAAGCGCCGTGCTTACCGCTCGATATACCCAGACCGGCTGCCTCGACCCCTACGAGATCGACATCGGGATCGCCCGCGAACGGATAGAAGACTCCCATTGCGTTCGACCCGCCACCGACAGGCGCGACGATGACCTCAGGCCTCGGGCGTCCCTCGGAACCGTCCAGGGTCGCCTGCAGTTCCTCGCCGATCACCTTCTGGAACTCCCGCACCATCCATGGGAAAGGATGGGGCCCGACGACCGAACCGATGATGTAATGGGTGTCGGCAACGGAGGCGACCCAATCACGCAGCGCGGCCGACACCGCATCCTTGAGCGTGCCGGCCCCGTCGGACACTGGGATGACCTCTGCACCGAGGAGCCTCATCCGATAGACGTTCAGTGCCTGCCGTTCGATGTCCTTCTCCCCCATGTACACAGCGCATTCAAGACCGAGCAATGCACACGCAGTTGCCGTGGCGACACCGTGCTGGCCGGCTCCCGTCTCGGCAATGACACGCGGTTTCCCCATCCGCTTCGTGAGCAGACCCTGGCCGACGGTGTTGTTGATCTTGTGCGCACCCGTGTGCGCGAGGTCCTCACGTTTGAGCCACAGGTCGATCCCGAGATCACCGGACAGGCGCTCGGCGTGATACACCGGCGTCGGACGACCGACGAAGTCCCGAAGAAGGCGCTCAAGATCGGCGTGGAACGAGTCATCGGACCACGCATCCACGAAGCTCGCCTCGAGTTCGGCCAGCGCCGGCATCAGTGTCTCCGGTGCGAAGGCTCCGCCGAAACCGCCAAACCGTCCCGATGCGTCCGGTCGCTCGATCCTCATGCCTGCTTCGCCCTCTCGATGAAGGCGCGGATGCTAGCGGGGTTCTTGACTCCCGGGGCATCCTCGAGACGGCTGGATGCGTCAACGCCGAACGGCCGGACGGCAGCGACCGCGGCGGCGACATTGTCGGGACCAAGTCCGCCCGCGAGCACGAATGGCCGACCGGGAGAACCGATGAGAGACCAGTCGAAAGGCATCCCGGTGCCGCCGTGCGCCTTCGCCGATGCGGTATCGAACAGCACCACCGCCTGATCGGGAATGATCCGAAGTGGTGTCTCGGGGCCACCGGCACCCACGCGGACCGGATGAAGGCAGAGGTATCCGGCCTCCACTGCTTCTGCCGCAACCTCGGTTGCGTGCCGACCGTGGTTCTGGATGCCGTCTGCACCGGTGATCTCCGCCAATTCGAGCGCTGCTTCGGGGGTCAGATCCACCGTGACGATGAACCGCGCGATCGGAACCCCATCCATCAGCTTGGTCGCGTTGTCGGGGTCGAGGTAGCGTGGCGACTCGGGGGTCAGGACGAATCCGATCGCGTCCGCACCACCATCGACGGCGGCGGCAAGTGCTCGCTCGTCGGTGATCCCGCACACCTTGACCCACGTCATGTGGCGCCTTTGAGTCGTGCAACGAGCTCAGCGGGATCCGATGCACGCACCAACGCCTCACCGACAAGGATCGCGTCATAGCCAGCACGCACCATCCTGGCCGCCCCATCGACATCGGACACGCCCGATTCGGCGATGGTGATTGCGCCCGAACCGAGTTGGCCTGCCGCATCCTCTGCAACGGACAAGTCCGTTCGGAACGTGTGGAGATCGCGGTTGTTCACCCCGATGATCGCTGCGCCGGCGTCGACCGCGCGTCGCACCTCGGCGAGCGTATGTGCCTCGACGATCGCCGCCAGACCGATGTCGGCGGCCGCGGCGGCAAGGCGGGAGAGCTGATCACCGGTGAGCGCCGCGACGATCAGAAGAATGGCATCGGCCCCCGCAGCACGCGCTTCCCACAACTGGGCCTCGTTGCGGGTGAAATCCTTCCGGAGCACCGGCACGTCGACGGCGGAGCGCACCGCCCGCAGATCGTCGAGCGAGCCACCGAAGAAGTGCGGTTCCGTCAGCACCGAGATGGCATCGGCTCCACCGGCGACATATCGCTCAGCTTGATCGACAGGATCAAGCGCGCTGTCGATGTCACCGGCCGACGGGGAGCGCCGCTTGATCTCAGCCACGATGGAAAGCCCGGGTCGGGCCAGAGCCGCGGCGAAGTCGCGCGGGGGATCCGCACGCCCGGCACGGTCACGGAACAGATCAATCGACTGCGCTGCAACCTCGGCGCGTTCATCGGCCCTTGACAGGATCTCGTTCAACACCCTTCCATGGTATCGGGGGTGCGAATCGCCCGACCCGGAGCGGCCCTCCCCCTTGGCAGGATCCGATGTCCCATTGTCGGTCCTCGAATCCTATGTTCGGACGAACCAATCCCCTACCGAGGCACAAGGTCATGGCCCAAGCAATCCGCCAGCACCACTCCCAGATCGTCATCGTCGGGGCGGGGGCCGCCGGTGTCGCCGCTGCGATGGCCGCCAGCGACAACGGGATGACCGTGACACTGATCGAACGAGGTTCAGCCGTCGGGGGCGAACTCATCGGCGGGCTTCCTCTGCTGGGAACGCACAACGCCAAAGGCGAAAAGATCGTCGGCGGACCCTTCGACACGCTGATCGACACATGCGACGCCCTCGATGGATTCGTCGGGACCGCTTTCGATGGCAGGCTCATGTATGGGACGTTCGTCGACCCCGAGGTCATGAAGCTTGCTGTGATCGATGCGCTTGCCGAGCGGGGTGTCAGGACCCTCGTCGGTACCACGGTCGACGACGTCGTGGTCCATGAGGATCGCATCGCTGGGGTTGTCGGCCTCACGAAATCCGGACCAGCGCTTTTCACCGGTGAGGTGCTCATCGACGCATCCGGAGATGCTGACGTCGTCACCCGAGCAGGGGGCACCGTCTGGAAGGGCGACGCGACCGGAACCCTCCAACCGGTTTCGTTGGTGTTCAGGATGAGTCACATCGAGTTCGGTCCCCTCCTCGAGTTCATCCGGGACAACCCCGACGAATTCACGCTCGCCGAGAGTCCTGCGATCACGAAGACCCCGGCTGAATGCGCCGCCGACATCCATCGGTCGGGCATCCCTTTTGCGATGATGCAGGGAGAACGACCGGGATCCCGCCTCAGCTCGGCGATCGGCGACGGTTCGATGTACCAGACGACAGGGATCTGGATGTGGCCGACCTCCCTCAAACGCGGCGAGATGGGATTCAACACGACCAGGGTCGCCGGTGTCGACGCCACCGACACATTCGCCGTCGCCGATGCACTGACCCAACTCACCCGTCAGGTTCAACAGGCCATGAGGTTCCTGCGCGACGAGGTGCCGGGCTTTTCCTCGGCACATCTCAGCGGGATCGCACCGAAGGTCGGCGTCCGCGAAACACGCAGGATCGAAGGAGACGAGGTGCTCACGGGCGACGCCGTTCGCAATGGTGCCAAACGACACGACGGCATCGCCCGCGGTGCGCATCACATCGACATCCACGGGGCGGGAACGGCACAGAAAAGGGTACCCGTCAAGGACGGCATGTCCTATGACATCCCCTACGGCGCCCTTGTGCCGACCGGCTTCAGCAACGTGCTTGTCGCTGGTCGCTGCCTGTCATCGGATCGTGATGCGAACGGATCTGCGAGGGTCATCGGCACCTGCATGGCGATGGGACAGGCTGCGGGCACTGCTGCGGCCGTGGCGGTCACACGGCACGGATCGCACGTGCGAGACGTCGACACGGGCGATCTCCGAACAACCATCGCCGCACAGGGCGGAGTCGTGACCGGCCCCAGCTGAGGTCACACCCGCGTCGGTGAACCCGTCGAGACCCGGGCCACAGGGATGTCCACGGTGAACACCGTGAGTCCTTCCGGCTCACTCGCGCACCCAGCCGTCCCTCCCATCGCGCTCGTGAGCTCGGCAACGATCGCAAGCCCGAGGCCGGAACCTTCCGGCCGCATGGCCTTGTACCGATCGGCGACGAACGATCGATCGAACACGAAAGGAAGGTCGGCACGGTCTATCCCCGGCCCCGTATTGCTCACCCGAAGGGACACACCGTCGACCGATCCTGATACGGAAACGGAAATCGAGCCACCTTTCGGTGTGTAACGCAAAGCGTTCTCCGTCAGGTTCGTGAGCAATTGGCTGAATCGGTCGGGATCGATCATCCTCCAGCCGACATCGACGTCGTCATAGCTGAGGGACAGATCCAACTGTGCCGCGCGTTCGGAGACGTCGGCACACAACCCTGCTGCGAGTCCACTGAGATCGACCGGTTCCGGTCGCAGCGTGAACTGGCGCGATTCGAGACGGGCAAGAAGGGCGACATCTTCCACGAGCCGCGACAACTGGCGGGTCTGGCGTTCGAGGGCGCTGGCCGCCTTCGGGAGTTGCTCAGCATCGATCGCACCCGCCTCGAGCGACTCGGCATAGCCCCGTATCGTCGTCAGCGGGGTGCGGAGGTCATGACCGACCGACATCAGGAACGCGCGTTCTCGTTCGCGCATGTCGTCGAGCTGCGTCGCCATCGCATTGAACGCCGCGCCCACATTGCCGATCTCGTCTTGGCCGGCGACCGACGTGCGGGCCGTCAGGTCGCCTGCACCCACACGTTGTGCCATCGTCTCGATATCCCCCAATCGACGCGACAGACTCCGTGCGAACCAGAGTCCGAGCCCGATCGAAAGCACAACCCCCGAACCCACTGCGAACAGCAGCGGCACGGCGAGCGTGCCGAGAGCGAATACCGGTTTGGTGCGGGCGATGGCAACGGTCAGGGTCCCTCGACCGATCTGGACCTCTTCGACGACCACGAACATTCGCTCGCCATTGACATCGGTCTCGACAACTTCGCTTCTGGGGGTGAAGTCCGGTAGACCCGCGAGGAGCCCGGTCTCACCCCCGACAGCCACCGAGCGACCACTGAGCGATATGGCTGCCTCGACGAGATCATGCCCACCGAGCGTCCGGGCGCGATCGATCGAACGTTCGATCTCGATGCGGTACCGAGCAAGCGCAGCGGAAGCTCCGGGCCCGAACCTGATGTCGAAACGCTCAAGATCATCCTCGATCTGCGTGGCGGTCACCTGTGCCTGCCGTTCGAGTTCGACCGCTGCACGATCCTCGACGCCTCGCTGCACGAGCACCGTCGCCGCCAGGCCGATTATGAGGGTCACCACCGCGACGACCGCAGTGGCAATGAGGATTCGGCGCCGCATCAGGCTTCGACCCGATAGCCGACACCCCAGATCGTCTCGATCCTCAGGTCGGGGAGCTTGCGACGGAGCTGGCGGATGTGGACGTCGACGGTTCGCGGGTCACCGAAGTAGTCGTAACCCCAGACGCTCTCGACGATCTGCGCGCGGGTCAAAACGATCCCCTTCGAAGAGGCCAGGTACCACAGCAGATCGAACTCCCTTGCGGTGGGGCGGACGGTGTCACCCGAGGGCGTTCGCACCTCACGACGCCCACCGTCGACCGTGTGTCCCGAAACCGTCACCGTGGACGTCTGCGGCGCCTTGGCCTCGACCCGACGGAGAATGGCGTTGATCCGGGCCACGACCTCCTTTGGCGAGAACGGCTTCGTCACGTAGTCGTCGGCGCCGACCTCAAGACCGACGACCGTGTCGATCTCCGAATCACGTGCCGTGAGCATGATGATCGGGACATCGGAGGTTTCCCTGATGCGGCGGCAGACCTCCACACCGTCGAGACCGGGAAGCCCGAGATCGAGCAGTACTGCGCGGGGAGCCCGTTCGACCAGGTGCTCGAGGCCGATCTCACCCGTCGAGGCATGGTCGAGAACGAAGCCTTCGCGTTCGATCGACATCCGAAGCATGTCGGCTATGTCCTGCTCATCCTCGATGAGCAACACCGATCCGATA
The DNA here is from genome assembly GCA_965368815.1 of uncultured Acidimicrobiia bacterium. Lineage (GTDB taxonomy): Bacteria > Actinomycetota > Acidimicrobiia > Spongiisociales > UBA5794 > UBA5794. The sequence goes on along the minus strand of CBDUOH010000076.1, from coordinate 2,581 downwards.
CCCATGGCCCTCTCTTGTCGCGTGCCGCGAATCTACGGAGCAAATGTGAGAGGAATGTGAAGACGGGCTGAGGACTTGAGGAGAACCGGCCTAGAGCTGCCCGGCAGCGGCAATCGCCGTCAGGACCGCTCGTGCCTTGTTGACGCATTCCTCGTATTCGAACGACGGATCCGAATCCACGACGACCCCGGCACCCGCCTGGACCCATGCCTTCGAACCCTTGATGACACAGGTTCTGAGCCCGATCGCCGTATCGATCGTTCCGGAGAAATCGACATATCCGACAGCGCCGGCGTATGGGCCACGTGCCGTCGGCTCGAGATCGTCGATGATCTCCATCGCTCTGACCTTCGGTGCCCCTGACACCGTCCCATGGGGGAATGTTGCACGCAGGACATCGATTGGTCCGACACCGGGTGCAATCTCGCCCGATATCCCCGACACGATGTGCATCACGTGCGAATAACGCTCGATGACCATCAACTCGTCGACGGTGACGGTGCCGAACTCGCACACCCGGCCAAGATCGTTCCTCGCGAGATCGACAAGCATCACATGTTCGGCACGTTCCTTCGGATCGGCCAGCAACTCCGTCTCGAAAGCAAGATCCTCCGCCTCGGATCGCCCACGGGGACGTGTACCTGCGATCGGGCGGGAATGGGCCACGCCGTTGCGTACGCGGGTCATCAACTCAGGTGACGATCCGACAATCGAGACATCACCAGACCTGACGAGGAACATGAATGGTGACGGGTTCACGAGCCGAAGCGCCCGGTACACCGCAAAGGGGTCACAGTCGAAATCGACCTCGAACCGGATGGACGGGACGATCTGGAACGCATCCCCGGCAATGATGTGCTCAACCGCGGTCGACACATTCGCCTCGAACTGCTCCCGGGTCATGTTGCTCCGTGCCTCGGGGACCTCGTTGAACTCTGGGCGCACACCCGAGATCGCCGAGCGGCGCGAGACGGGAAGACCTGCATCCAGGCTCTCGGCTGCCGATCGGAGTGCTCGGACGGCCTGTTCGTAGTCGGCATCGGGGTCGTCGCCCACGTACACATTGCGGATGAGCGTGATCGAATCCCTGAGCCGGTCGAACGCAGCCAGGCCACCGACGAACTGCCAGAGCATCTCGGGCAGACCGCGATCGTCATGCGGTTTCGACGGAAGGTGCTCGACGTACCGGACCACGTCGTACGCGAGAAAACCGACGGCGCCCGTGTGGAGCGGCGGCAGTTGACCCGGGAGCCGCATCTCGTCCTCGTCGGGAATCGTGAACGTCTCGATCAGTCCCTCGAGCACCACGAGAGGATCTCCCTCGACAAGGTCCACGGACGGATCATCCACCGTCGTGGCTCCATCCGTCGCCGACACGGTGAACGCAGGATCCCATCCGATGAACGACCAGCGCGCCCATCGTTCGCCACCCTCGACGGATTCGAGCAGGAACCCGTCATCGGAGCCGACGAGCCGATCGAACACGGACACGGGCGTGTGATGGTCGCCGAGAACCTCGATCGCCACCGGTACGACCCGGTACCGGTCGGCGAGGTCGCGAAATTGATCAAGCGTCAGTGAAACGTCCATTGACGGCGAGGCTAGTTGCCAACGGGTCCCAGGCGGTCCACGGGTTGCGGCACCCTCGGTGCCTAGACCTCGGCGAGTCCTTCGAGCCCGAGCCAGACAAGGAGATCGGTGAACCACTGCGACAATCGAATGATCTCCCCCGACACCATCAGCCATCCGAAGAAGACCAGCATGAGCCCCGAGACGACCGTTATCGGTGTGAGGTAGCGCTTGATCCAGTTGAACGCAGAGAACGCCTTCGTCAACAGCAATGAGGTCAACAGGAACGGAACGCCGAGTCCCAGGCTGTAGAAGAGCAGGACAACCATCCCCTGACCGACGGTGTCCGTGCTTGCCCCGAGCGCGAGAGCGCTGGCGAGGAAGGGACCGATGCACGGTGTCCACCCGAACGCAAATGCCGCCCCCATGACGGGTGGCCCGAACCATCCCATCTTGTTGGCGACCGCGCTCGAATCCACTCGTCGGTCCTTGAGGAGCGGGATCAGGAAGGTGGGTGTCCATACGGCCGTCATCGCGATGAACACGCCCATCGCGATGATGAGCCACCCGGCGACAGTGGTGAAAATCGATTGATTCAGAAACGACGACAGGCTCGTTGCGGTCGCTCCGAGCGCGATGAACACAGCGGAGAACCCGAGTACGAACAACCCGGTTCGTCCGACGACGCGGCGGGTCGACACCGACCCCTCGGACAGCTCCACGAGGTCATACCCCGACATCAACGAGATGTATCCCGGCAACAGCGGAAGGACACAGGGCGACAGGAACGATGCCGCACCAGCGAACAGCGCTGCAATGAGTGAAACTTCCACGCTGATACCGCGCCTTGTCCGCCGGATGGGTTCTGTTCCTCAAACGGTAGGGGATGTCGGATTGTTCCCTCGCTCCCCCAGCGGGTGACACCGACTTCGGGGGGCGTGGGACTAACCTCGTCGTTTGTCACGATTATTCGCCTGTGAATCGACGCAGCCATGACCTCGTCCGCCTACGG
>CBDUOH010000075.1:0-9784 GCA_965368815.1 uncultured Acidimicrobiia bacterium | reverse complement strand
TTGTCACGATTATTCGCCTGTGAATCGACGCAGCCATGACCTCGTCCGCCTACGGACCGCCCATACAATCCACGCGTCCGTCCGCCGCAGTCCGCCGGATCGTCTTTCTGACCGCACTGATCGGTCTTATCACCGGGTACGCAGCCAGCCAGATGGCGCACACGCTTCCCTTCGCACGCACCTCGCTCGAACTCACCGAGGGCCAGATGAGCACAATCTTTGCCGGTGTCCGTGCGGCGTCCCTCGTCGGGATCCTGTTCTCGGTCGCTGCAGATCGAATCGGCAGACGAAAGCCCCTCCTCGGCGCGTTCGCTCTCGTTTGTCTCGCCAGTCTGATGACCGCGTTTGTCCCGAGCGTATGGGCGTATGTGGTGTCCCAGGCACTCGTGCGCATCGGCGTCGTGGCAGTCGCGGCGATCTCGATCGTCCTGATAGCCGAGGAGACACCGGCGGGATTCCGTGCCCTTGCCCTCGGCATCTATGGACTTGCTGGTTCACTCGGGGTGGGTCTCGGCCTCGTCCTGCTCCCATTGGCTGAAGGGACCGACAACGCGTGGCGGATCCTGTTCGGGATAGCCTCGCTCGGTCTGTTGGCGTTCCCCATTCTCAACCGGTTCCTCCCCGAATCCCGCGTGTTCGTGCCTGCTCCGGCGTTCCCGTTCGGCAAGGCACTGTCGATGGGTCTCGGGAAGCATTTCTGGCCGATGGCCGGGGTGGCGTTCTTCGTCGCCGCCTTCTCGAGCCCCGCATTCGACTTCGTCCTCGAGCGACTCATCAATGATCTTGCATGGGACACAGGCGCTGCCCGATTCCTCCTGATCGTGTTCTCCGGCGTCGGGACCGTCGGCCTTCTCGTCGGGGGACGCCTCGCTGACCGGGTCGGCCGCCGACCCACATCAGCGGTTGCGATCGGCATCGGCCTCGTCGGTGGGGTCGGCTTCTATTCGTTGAGCTCGGGCTGGTTCCTTGCGACCTCGATCTTCCTCGCAACCCTCGGAGCGACGATGTTGGCACCGTCGTTTTCCGCCCAACGTGCCGAGCTCTTTCCGACCCGACTCCGCGCGACCGCCGGGGGCTGGATCACGAACATCGCCATCATCGGTTCGATCACCGGTTTCATCGCAGGCGGGATCCTGATAGACACGTACGGGCTCACGGTCACCGTGTCCGTGCTCAGCGTCGGTCTCGTTGCCGCGATCCTCCTGATTCTCAGGCTGCCCGAGACGAAGGGGATGGATCTCGCCCGCCGGAGAGAATCCCCCGCTGGTGCCACCAGGCCAACGTGACCAGGCGTACGCCGGTCAACACGGCCAACGCCATCCAGATCCCGAACAGTGAATCGCCGAGCGCCACGAGGGTGACCACCGCGGCAAGGCTCGCGACCAACATGGACCCCGCGAGATAGCGGAAAGCGGCTGCTCCGATGCCCACTCCATCCCAGACATACACGAGGGCGGTCAACGGCTGGAGAACCACGACAAAGAGGTAGATCCCTGACAGCGCGTCCTGCACATCAGGTTCGATACCGAACAGCAATGGCAAGAGCGGAGCGGTGGCTGCGACGACGATCGACAGGCCGAACCCGGTGACGAGACCAAGGGCGAGCAACCGGTCCGACACCGCCCGCGCGGCCGAGATGTTGCCGGCACCGATGTCGGTCCCCACCATCGCCTGGGCGGCCACCGCGTAGGAATCGAGCACAAAGGCGAGAAACAGCCACACCTGCAGGGCAACCTGGTGAGCTGCGGTTTCGACCGTTCCAATCCGGGCTGCAGCAACCGTCGTGGCTGTGATCGCCGCAAGCAACGCCATGGATCGGAAGATCATCGGCCAGCCCTTCGCGACCACTTCACGGATGGGCAATGAATCGAGTGCCACATCCGCATCACCGATGCCGAGCCGAACCCGCTGCGTCTTGAACATCAGGATGATGAACCAGACCGCCGCAACCGTCTGGGCGACGACTGTGGCCCATGCGGCGCCGGCGACCCCGAGGTCGGCTCCGAAGATGAGAATCGGGTCGAGCACCAGGTTCACGAGGTTCATCCCGACGGCGACACGGAGTGGTGTCCGGGTGTCGTGGTGGCCGCGATACACGCCGTGACCCACCGTTGCGATCAACATCACGGGCAGCGCGAGGAACCGGATGCGGAGGTACGTCGTTGCTTCGGCCGTCACATCGGCCGCCGATCCGAAGAGCTCTGTGATCGCTGGTGACAAGGCTATGAAGACGGCGGCAAGGACCACCCCGAGAACCGCTGCAATCCAGACGGCACCGGTTGCGATGGCACCAGCACGACCTCGCTGGCCCCGACCCATTTCGGCAGCGATCAACGGCGTGATGGTGACCTGGATGAAGTTGAACACCGAGAACACTGCGGCAAAGACCGCGCCGGCAACCGCAAGCGCAGCAAGCGGTACGGTCCCGAGCCTGCCGACCCACGCGGTGTCGACAATTGTGACCACGGGATCGATTGCAAGCGTCCCGAGGGCCGGAATGGCAAGCGCGGCAATCGCCCCATCGCGAGGATTGCGTCGGAACGCGGCGACGGCGCCCGCCACGTTCACTTGGGGGGCCGCGGGGTCTTCGGTTCGAACTCGCACCGATCCCGCAACGGGCATTCCCAGCAGCGGGGCTTCTTCGCATCGCACACGTCGCGCCCGAATTGGATCATCCGCATCGACACGCCCGACCATCGCTGCTTCGGGAGCAGCCCCATCAGATCGGCTTCGATCTTGACAGGATCACTGTTGGAAGTGAGACCGAGCCGGTTGCTCACGCGGTTCACATGCGTGTCGACGGCGATGGCCGGGACGTCCCATACCTCGGCGAGCACCACCGACGCGGTCTTTCGCCCCACTCCCCTGAGCTGGACCAACGCGTCGAGATCCTTCGGTACTTCCCCCGCGAACTTGTCCACGATGTCACCCGCAAGGGCGATGATGCTCTTCGTCTTCTGGCGGTAGAAGCCAGTCGAAAAGACGATCTCCTCCACCTCTTCGGGGTCGGCACCCGCAAGGTCCTCGGGTGTCGGAAACGCATCGAAGAGCACGGGCAGCACCTTGTTGACGTTCTCGTCCGTCGTCTGGGCCGACAGCACCGTTGCGACCAACAGTTGCCAGGCGTCCCGATAATCGAGCGCCGTACCAACATCGGGATACAGTTTCGCGATGCGGTTGAGGATGACGCTGGCGTTGCGTTTCTCCTCGGTCGAGAACTCGGGAAGTGGTTTCGTGGGAGCAGCCATTCCGATCGATGGTACCGCCGGTATGGTGGCGTGATGGACACCGACTCAACGGCCATAGAGGCGCTCCGAGCGCGCTATGCACACTGTTTCGGGTGCGGGCTGGACAACCCACACGGGCTGCGGATCGACGGTTTCGAGGTCGAAACCACCACAGTCACGGCTCCGTTCGAGCCGCATCCGCACTTCGCAGGATTCGATGGCGTGCTCCACGGCGGCATCGTCGCCACAGCATTGGACGAGATCTCCGCCTGGACGGCGATGCTCACCGAGGATGTCTTCGTGTTCACGGCCAAGCTGAACCTGTCGTATCGCAAACAGGTGCCGACCGGTCAGCCACTCACGCTGAGCGGAACCATCATGGAGCGACGCGGGCGACGGCTGTCCATCGCGGCGACCCTGGCGTCCGAGAAGGGAACGCTCGCCGAATCGGAAGGCATATTCATCGTGGCACCGTCCATCGACACCCGCGAGGGCCGCTAGGCAAGGACCGCCGCGAGCCCGACCCCGATGGCGATGTAGACGAAGCCTGCAATCACCTGCCAGAACGCACGCGCGTTCGCCTCGGGACGAAGACCCTCACGCAGCCGTTCACGCGGTGTCTTCTTCGTCTGCTCGCTCCACGTCTCGCCGAGATCCTCAGAGGCCTCGTCGACGCGACGACCGCCGAACAACGCTCCCGCTGCTCCGATCCCAAGACTCGTGTATCCGCCGCCCGTCGCACCCCCAGCCAGCAACAGGATGATGCCGTAGAACACGATCGAGTATCCGATGGCCTCCGCGACCTTCACGTTCCAGATCAGTGAGATGACAAGCCCCGCAACCGCTGACCCTGCGAGACCGACGCCGAAGACAGCGAGGTAGTCAGGCAACCGCTCGCCAAGCGTTAGGTCTCTATCGGCTGACTGGCCTTCACGTGACGGTTGCATCCTTGGATCGTACCTTCCGCTCACACCTTTGGCCGCTGCGAGCGTGACAGGAACCTCACACAGCCAGCGACGGCGAAGCCGAGGGCGGTGACCACGACGGACAAGACCAAGGCCATTTCGAGCAGCGTGAACAACGACGTGTCACAGGCGCCGAGCCCACCGGGACACATGCCGAGCCCGGACCCGCCGATGACGAGATCCATCAGCACGACTGCAGGCACAGCGACGGCGACCACCAAGAGCGCTATCAACGCACCAAGCACGATTCGTACGACAACCACGTTGCAATGCTATCGAGCAGGCACCCATGCTCACGACCATTCGACACCACCCGTCGAATGAAACCTCCAACGGGCGCTGTTGGCTAAGAACCCGCCGCAGCGGTACGGTTCGCTCCGACGTCCCATGCGACCCGAAAGGCTCACCCCCGTGCCGGAGCAGACTCCGAAGCCGATGTTCCATGTCGAGGAGTTCACAGCCTCCGAACTGGCCACGATCAACCGGTATTTCACCAACGCCGACCTACCCGTGTTCGGCATCAAGGGGCTGCCCGAGGTCGTCAAGGGTGCCTTGTTCGCCCGATACAGCAGATCGCCCAAATCGGTGCGTCGCCTCTTCCTCGATGAATTCGTCGGGTCGCCCGAAGCCGGGATCGCAGCAATCGCCGCCGTCGAGTCGCCCGACGGACCAACGGGGATCGATCGTGCCGAAAAGCTCTACGACACGGTCTTCACCCAGTATGGAGACGACTCCGTTGCCCAGCTCGGCGGAGCACACCTCGCCGTCGAACAGGCGTCCAACATCCTCACGAAAGTCCTCGAGTGGGGACGGCTTGCAAGCTATCTGGAACAATCGACGCGATACATCTTCTACGACCAGAAGCTTGGCGACCGATATCGATATCACACACCGACCGAGGTCGGTGCGGGCGCGCTCGCCGCGGCCTATCGAAAGCATCTGGACAACCAGTTCGAGACGTATTCACACGTCGTTGCGAAACTCGTCGCCTACTACGAGACGCTGTACCCCAAACAGGACGGTGATTCCCAGTTCGTGTGGAAGTCCACCATCCGGGCCAAAGCCTGTGACGACGCTCGGGGTCTGCTTCCGGCTGCGACGACCTCGAACGTCGGCATCTTCGCTTCGGGCCAGGCGTACGAGGCACTCCTGCTCCGCATGCGCGCCAACCCGCTCGACGAGGTCCGGTGGTTCGCCGAACAGATGCTGCGGGAGCTCCGCGTCATGATTCCTTCGTTCATGAAGCGGGTCGACGTCCCTGATCGAGGGGGCGTGTGGTCAGCATATTTCGCCGACATCTCGGACAAGATGCACGCTGTCGCAGCCAGGCTGGACCTCGAGCCCGAGACAGCTCCCCAGGTCACGCTCGTTGAGTTCGACCCCGATGGGGAACGCAAGGTCGCTGCCGCTGCCCTCTATGCGTACACGAACCTCCCCGACGCCCAGATCCGCGAAGCCGTTGCATCCATGACCGAGGCCGAGATCGACGAGATCTTCGCTGCCTACGTCGGCGATCGGACCAACCGCAGACACAAACCGGGCCGGGGCATGGAACAGACGTTCTACCGGTTCGATGTCCTGTGCGACTACGGCATCTTCCGCGACCTCCAACGGCACCGCATGCTGACGCTCGAATGGCAGCCGCTTGGGCCGGCCAACGGATATGTCACGCCTCAGGCAATCGACGACGTGGGCGCAACGTCGATATGGGATCGGTCGATGGCCGACTCCGCCGCCTTCTACGAACGGCTGTCGGACGAGACAACCCCGAACGTCGCACAGTACGTCGTCCCGTTCGCTCAGAACGTCCGGTTCTCCATGAACCTGAACGCCCGCGAAGCATTTCACATGATCGAGCTGCGAACCCAGCAGGGAGGACATCCCGACTATCGCAAGGTGTGCCAGGACATGCACACCGCGATCCGCGATGTTGCCGGCCATCGACGCATCGCCGCTGCGATGAAGTTCGTCGATCACGAGGACCACGAACTCGCCCGGCTTGCGACCGAGCGCAGGGCCGCCGCCAAGCGCGCAGCCCTCGGCATCGAGGATCCCTCAGCCTGAGATCGGAATTCTCAGGACGAGATCGTCACCCTCGACGGTCCATGAGGCAGATGCGACCAATGAGTAGTCGAGGTAATCCTTCTCTGCGCTCTCGATGAACTGCTTGCGTGCTTCGCCCTCGAGCGGTGGGACCCCGCGCTCCCTCACCGCATCTGCTCGGCGACGGAAGCGCTCGAGGAACTCGTCCATATCAAGTTTTGCCATGCCTCACTCCTGGTGCGTTCGACAGCAGAGTAGGCACCCTGCCGACCTTGCCACGGTACGCTCAAACCATGCTCAGTAGCGATCTCGTGCTCGTTTCCGGCAAGGGAGGCACCGGCAAATCGGCCGTGACGGCAGCGATCGCGATCGAACGGGCGCGGCGCGGTGAAAACGTCCTCGCGGTCGATCTGGGGATGGGTAGCGGACTCGCCGACCACCTTCGGGCGCACGAGCTGACCTACGCCCCGAGCGTCGTTCGCCCTGGGATCTCCGCACTCACGATGGTGAGGTCCGAAGCGCTTGACGAATACCTCAAGACGCAGCTCCATGTGCCCCAAGGAGCTCCGACGAAGAGCATCGCTGCAGCGCTGACCGTACTCGTCGATACGGCCCCGGGCGTGCGCGAGATCATCAGCATCGGCAAACCCGTCTATGAACTCTGGAAGGGCAGGTGGGACGCCGTGATCGTGGACACACCCTCGCTCGGCCAGTTCCAATCGTATCTGCGTGCGCCGTCGACGATCGCCGACCTTGTCCGAACGGGGAACGTCCGCAGGCAGGCCGAGGCGATCACGGACACGATCACCGACCCAGCAACAACGAGCGTTGTCCTCGTGACGACCCCCGCAGAGCTGCCGGTGATCGAGACGCTCGAGTCGCTTGAGGTGATGGCCAGCGAAGCGCTGTGCCCGATGCCGACGATCATCATGAACAGGACGCTGGCGCACGCCACGTTCACGGCCAAGCAGGTCGATGCCATACCCGCAGGGCCGTTTCGTGAGGCTGCTGTGCACCAGCTCGAGATGGAACGGTTCCAGGGCATCTGGGGGGATGCCATCGCCTCGGACGTCACGCTGCCGTATCTCATGGGCGTGTTCACGCCAGGTGAAGTTGCGCTCCAACTCGCTGACTCGCTGGCGACGCCATGACACGCGCCATCATCACCGCGGGGGCTGGCGGCGTCGGGAAAACGACCCTGTCGGCCGCCATCGCCGTGAGCCTCGCACGACAGGGAGCAAGAACCATCGTTCTGACAATCGACCCGGCGAGACGCCTCGCAGATGCACTTTCGGTCGAAGGGCTCGGTGACGAGCCGGAACCGGTGGCTGCAGAACCGCTGTTGTCCGCAGCGATGCTCGATGTCTCCGCCTCGTGGGAGGCCATCATCCATCGGTATGCCGATCCCGACGTTGCGGACCGTCTCCTCGTGAACCCGTACTTCCGGGCAATCGCTGATCGGTTCCCTGCCGCACAGGCGTACGCCGCCGGTGAACGCATGGCGACACTGATCGAATCGGGAAAATACGACGTCATCGTGATCGACACACCACCGTCGGAGGGCGGAATCGACTTCTTCCTCGCCCCGGCACGGACGGGCGACCTCGTATCGGGACGTCTGCTGAGATGGCTCACCGGATCGCATCTCCCGGGGCGGAACCTCCTGTACCGGGTCACGGCGCGACCCATGCTGAGACTTGCCGACACCGTCCTCGGGGGGCCGATGCTGGCCGATGTCGCCGATTTCCTCATCGATCTGCGCACCATGTACGACCAGCTGTCCAACCGATCGAAGACCATCGAACGTCATCTGCGCGGTGCGACAACCATCATCGCCACGACCGCTGATCCAACACCGCTGCGGGAAGTGGGACGGTTCTTCGAGAAGCTCGCAGGCATGAGGATCACCCCCGAGGCCGTCCTGTTCAACCAGACGCTGCCCATCGCCTGGATCGAAGCGTCAGGTGCGCCTGACATCGGTACCCGCTCTGTCCCTGCCGATGTGCGCGTCAACCTGCAGCGGTGGGCGTCGGAGGCCCGCAGACAGCGCGACGCATCGGAGGAGCTTGCCGCCCGCTTCGGTGTCGAGGTGCACGAGATTCCTTGGTCCGTACCCCCGCCCGAGACCCTCGATGACCTCGCTTCGCTCGTCGATTCCGTCGAGGTCGCTCGCTGGCTCGGGTGAAGACCCGGGCGGCTAGATGACGCCTGTGGGTCCGAACATCTCACGCAGTTCGGCGAACAGGGCAGAGCGGGGGTTGACGGCGAACTCGGAACTCACGCGCACGATCCGGACACCGGACTCGCCGGTCATGTGGATGAACACGGGAGACGACCCCGGATGATTCGCGAGCACGTCCTTGAGTTTCTGCGCCACGGTCGCTGACATCCGGGACGCCGACACCTGCACCCGTACGCTGCCGTCCGAGGTCAGCTCGGGTTCGCTGACGTGCGACACCATGAACTTCACGTCATCACCGCGGTGGTCGATGCGACCCTTGAGGACAACGACGGCGTCCTGACGGATCATCGGCCCATACTCGGCAACGGTCTTCGGGAACGCAACAGCCTCAACACTGCCTGACAAGCCCTCAAGGGTGAAGTACACCATCGGCTCACCCCCTCGGGTATATCTCCGGTTCAAAGCACCGATGACTCCTCCGATGGTGGCTTGGGAGCGGTCCTCGCGATCCCACAGGTCGGGAATCTCGGTGTCGGTCATCGCTGCCATGCGCCGTTCGACACCGAGCAGCGGATGATCCGATATGTACAGACCGAGCATCTCTTTCTCGAACGCGAGCTTGACCTTCTTGTCCCACTCGTGGTCCGGGATCTCCTGCTTGACGTCGGACACCTCCGAACTTGCACCCCCGAAGAGACTGAACTGACCCGCCTCCTCGGCGCGGCGACGATTCACGGTGGCATCGACCGTCGCATGCGCGACCTCGAGAAGTCCACGACGAGGATGGCCAAGGTTGTCGAACGCACCAGCTTTGATCATCGATTCGATCGTCCGCTTGTTCAGTACGGACACATCGACCCTGTCGATGAAGTCGAAGAAGTCCTTGTACGGTCCGTTCTCGATCCGCTCGGCGACGATCAGGTCGGTGACGGCCTCACCGACATTGCGGACCGCCGAAAGACCGAAGATGATCGCACCGTCGTGAGCCAGGAAGTCGCGTTCGGACACGTTGACCCCGGGTACGCCGACGGTGATGCCCATCATCCGACACTCGTGGAGGTAGGCCGCCGTTTTGTCCTTGTCACGCTTGACGGCCGTGAGGAGCGCTGCCATGTACTCGGCCGGGTAGTGGACCTTGAGCCAAGCCGTCTGGTACGCCACCAAGGCATACGCCGCTGAGTGCGACTTGTTGAATCCGTAGCCTGCAAAGTGCTCGATGAACCCGAACAGGTCCTTGCCGAGCTGTTCGTCGTGTCCTTTTGCGATCGTTCCGGCGACGAACCGCTCCTCCTGCTCCTTCATCAGAGCCGGAATCTTCTTCCCCATCGCCTTTCGCAGGTTGTCGGCGTCTGCCATCGAGAATCCGG
>CBDUOH010000074.1:0-10046 GCA_965368815.1 uncultured Acidimicrobiia bacterium | reverse complement strand
AGGCCTGATCCAGCAGTCGGGCCGTTCGGCTAGTCGACGAGGAACTCGGCCAGCTCGACTGCGTTGAGGGCTGCGCCCTTTCGGAGGTTGTCGCCGATCGCAAACAGGCTGATCCCACCGGCTTGACCCAGGGTTTCGCGGAGTCGACCGACCAGGACATCATCGATACCTGCAGAGTCAAGCGGTGTCGGGACCTTTCGGTCGTCCCACAGTTGGACGCCGGGGGCATCGCCGAGGATTGCGACCGCCTCATCCAGATCGACCTTGCGGTCGAACCACATGGAGGCCGCAATACCGTGACCGACCATCACCGGTACCCGAACGCAGGTCGGTTCGACAACGATGCCGGGGCGGTCGAGGATCTTGCGGGTCTCGTTGACCAGTTTCCATTCCTCATCTGTGTAGCCGGCGTCGGTGATGGAGCCGGCCAAGGGAAGCACGTTGTAGGCAATGGGACGGGTGTAGACGTCACCACCGGGATCAGTCCATGTTCCCGCGACAAGTGCAGCCTGATCCGAACCGAGCGCCTCGATCTCGGACGCCAATTGACGCATCCCCGTCTGGCCGGAACCGGACACACTCTGATACGACGTTGCGATCATGGTCTTGAGGCCGGCGGAGCGATGGAGCGGTCCAGCCGCCATCATGATCGTCATGGTTGTGCAGTTCGGGTTCGCGACGATGCCCCTGTGCTCCTTGATGGCGGAGTCATTGACGTTCGCGACAACTAGGGGTACGTCGTCATCCATGCGGAAGGCTGAGGAGTTGTCGATCACCGTCGCACCGGCACGGGCAAACTGCGGTGCGTACGCAAGTGACCTGGAGCCACCGGCGGAGAACAGAGCGACATCGATCCCGGATGGGTCGGCTTGCGCGAGGTCTTCGATCGTGACGTCGCCCCAGCGAGTACTCACGACAGAGCCAGCGCTTCGCTCGGAAGCGAGCAGCCTGAGCCCGTCGAGCGGGTACCGGCGTTCCTCGAGAATCGACAACATGGTCGTTCCCACTGCACCGGTTGCCCCGACGATCGCCACCCGGGGGGCCGAGAATGTCTTCATGAGGTCTGCTCTCCATCGAGTCCGAGACCAGTATGGAGCGATTTGACTGCTTCGCCAACCTGCTCACCGCGCACAATGCACGAAATCCGGATGGGTGACGTCGAGATCATCTCGATGTTGATGTTGTGGTCCGCGAGGATTCGGAACATCTGGGATGCGACGCCGGACTCCGTCTTCATCCCGATGCCGACCACCGACACCTTTGCGATCTCGGAATCGATGGCAACACCGCCGGCGTCGACCGATGTCGCAACGCGTTCGGCCTCCGACTTCGCGAGCTCGATGACCGCTGTCGGGACAGTGAAGCTGATGTCGGTCGTTCCGTCGTGACTGAAGTTCTGCACGATCATGTCCACATTCACCCCCGCACCAGCGAGCGCCTCGAACAGAGCTGCAGCCACACCGGGTTTGTCGGGGACCTGATAGACCGTGACCTTGGACTCTGAGGTGTCGTGGGCGATACCACGCACGATTGCCTGTTCCATTGTTTCCTCCTTGACCCAGGTTCCCTCACCGTCATGAAACGATGATCGGACCTGGATGGGGATGTTGAATCTCCGACCGAACTCGACACTGCGTGGCATGAGCACTCCCGCCCCTGCTGATGACAGTTCGAGCATCTCCTCGAACGTCACTTCGGGAAGCTTGGTTGCGTTCGGCACGAGCCGAGGATCGGCAGTGAACACGCCATCGACATCGGTGTAGATCTCGCACCGATCGGCCGACAGCGCAGCAGCCAATGCAACCGCTGTCGCGTCCGATCCACCCCTCCCGAGCGTGGTGACATCCTTTGAATCGGGGTTCACTCCCTGGAAGCCGGCGACAATCACGACCTTGGATTCCTCAAGAGCGACCTTGACGCGGTCGGCCTTGATCTCGAGGATCTCGGCCTGCCCGTGGCGACCCGTTGTGAGAATTCCTGCTTGGCTACCGGTGAGACTCTGGGCATCAACCCCGAGATCCTGGATTGCCATCGCCACCAGCGCCATCGTCACCCGCTCGCCGGCGGTGAGCAGCATGTCGAGTTCACGCGGATGGGAGTGCCGGGAGACATCGGCGGCAAGAGCGAGAAGCTCGTCCGTGCTCTTGCCCATGGCGCTCACGACCGCGACAACGCCGTTGCCTTCGTTGTAGGTATCGACGATTCGCCTCGCGACGTTGCGGATTCGCTCGGCATCGGCCACCGAAGTGCCACCGAACTTCTGGATGACCAGGGACATGGACGAAAGTGTAGATGTCGCCGGCCCCCACCAATACTCCCGACCGTCGCCCAGCTCGCGGGTTCAACGCGGTCCTCACGCACACGCGGACGAGTCTTCGACCCGTGACACCCTGTCGAGACGTGGCAAGCGCTGACTTGGATCTGGCGACTTCGGTAATCTGGGTTCATGGCAACAGACAAACGCGAACGCCAACGGGCGAATCGGGAGCTCAAGAAGGCTGAGCAGGCCAAGCAATCCGTCAAGCAGCAACGCTGGGCGATCGTCAAGCGCTACAGCATGTACACGGCGATATTTGCCGTCGCACTCGTGGCACTCAAGATCTTCTTCGGGTGAGCCTCACCGATCTGCATCTTCACAGCAGCGCATCGGATGGTGCGGACGCACCGGGGAACCTTGTCGAACTCGCCGCAGAGGCTGGGGCATCAACGATCGCCCTCGTGGATCACGACACGCTCGCCGGCATTCCCGAGGCATCGCAGGCAGCTGCCCGCTCGGGCATCGAGCTGATACCCGGTATCGAGCTATCGGTCAGCCACAACACGAGAAAGATCCACATGCTCGTGTACTTCCTCGAACCGGGACCGGGACCACTCCAGAACCAACTCGCATGGCTCAGGGAAGGGCGGAGCGACCGCAACGAGCTGATCGTCGAACGTCTGAACGACCTGGGGTACCAGGTGACGATCGACGACGTTCTTCGGCAGGCGGCAGGAGCCTCGGTGGGACGACCACACATCGCAGATGCATTGATCGAGCGCGGGTACTTCTCCCATCGCGACGAGGTATTCAACGGACTTCTGTCTGACGGTGGAGCAGCCTATGTCGAGCGAGAACGCCTCACCGCCATCCGAGCGATCGGGTTGGCCAGGGAATCGGGCGCTGTCCCGGTGATAGCCCACCCACTGACCATCGGCTACTCATCCGACGAGGCCGACGCCGGCTTCGCCGAACTGGCAGATGCAGGACTCGGAGGGATCGAAGCACACCATCCCATGCACGACATCTCCCTCCGCGAGCACCTGACCGCAGTTGCCCACGCGCTGGGTCTCGCAGCCACCGGTGGGTCCGACTATCACGGGGCGACGAAGAAGCAGTATCGGATCGGTGTCGGAACCGGCGATCTGACCGTACCGGGGGCAGCGGTTGAGGAACTCAGGGCGCAGCGCGACCGATAGTCCTTCACCTGCGGAATTGTGTGCCGATACTCGAAACGTGAGGGATTTGACATGACACGTTTCGGTGCCAGGGCACCCATTTCGTATGCGTCGATGCGTACGTCGATCAATCTCAACCGAATCCTCGGCAGCAGCCTGTTCGTCCTCGCCGCGATTGCATCGCTGATCACGTCCGGTAGCACCACTCCGATCCTGATTCTGATCCCTGCCCTTGCGGTCCTGATCGATGGCATCGTCCGCCTCAGGAGACATGGGGGCGCGTTGCCCGGGATCATCGTCGACGCGACGGCCGCGTTCTTTGCGCTTGCCGTCCGCGGACCCTCGGTGACCACCAGCGCACTTGTGGTCTGCTACTTCATCGTCGCTTCAGCGCTTCTCCTCCCGATGTTCCAGGCCATCTCGCTCGTGGCCTTCGCGGGAACCCTGTGGCTCACGGTGAACCTGACAGCACAGCTCTGGGACACAGGTCCATTCGGCGCGATCGAACGCGCCGGATCGGCCGCGGCGTTCGACCGCATCATGGCGGTCGTCGTGCTCTTCGCCGTTGCTTCCGTCACGCTCCGAGCCATCGGGGCATTGTTGAACGCTCAGGACAAACAGGAGGAAGCACTCATCCAGGAACGGCGCGCCGTGGAGCTGAAGAACGAATTCGTGTCGATGGTGAGCCACGAGCTGCGGACCCCGCTCACCGGCATCGCCGGATTCACCGAGGCGCTCCTCGACGATTTCGATTCGTTGCCACCAGATGAAGTGCAGGAGTTCCTGACCATCATGCGGGAAGAGACCGACCATCTTGCGAACCTCGTCGAGGACATCCTGGTGATACCACGGCTCGAAGCAGGCCAACTCCGGTTGTATCCGACGCCATTGGACCTTGCAGCCGAAGCGCAGTCCGTTGCCTCGATGGTCCTGTCGGGGGGCACGAGCTACAGCGTCGTGATCCCGTCCGGGGTGACGGTGCTGGCCGACCAGACCAGGCTCCGCCAGATCCTGCGGAACCTCGTCGAGAATGCCCGAAAATACGGCGGCGACCAGGTGCTCATCGAAGGCGAGCTATCCGACCCCGGCCACTACACGGTGTCGGTATCGGACAACGGTCCCGGGATCCCCGAACCCGACCAGGCCCGGATCTTCGACCACTTCGAGCAGCTCTCCACCGGCGATGCACGCCAACAACAGGGTGTGGGACTCGGGCTTCCCATCGCGCGCAAGCTCGCTCGCGCCATGGGCGGCGACCTCTGGTACGAGAGCCTGTTCCCTGTCGGATCAAAGTTCCGATTCAGCCTCGCACTCGCAGCGTCTCCGGACGCGCACTCGGAAGGTCCCGATCCACTCGAACCCGTCGCCATCGACGCGTGACCATCAGCCACGGACTCACTCCCGCTGTATCCTGACCACCGATGCTCCCGTACAACATCCATCACGTCGCCATCGCGGTCCACGACCTCGATGCCGCCATTGCATCGTTCTCCGACCAATACGGGTTCGAGGTTCTCTCACGTGAAACAGTCTCGGAACAAGGCGTTGAGGAAGCGATGATCGCAGTCGGTGGATCACACATCCAGCTGCTCCGACCCATTGACGACGCGTCACCCGTTGGTAGGTTCCTGAGTCGGAAGGGTGAGGGGATGCACCACATCGCCTTTGCCGTCGCAGACATCGAGGCAGCCTTGGAACACCTCAGGAACAACGACGTCAAGCTCGTCGACCACGAACCGCGTATCGGGGGCGGCGGGCACCGCATCGCTTTTGTGCATCCCAGTGCATTGGCTGGCACCCTCATCGAACTCGTGGAGGTCTGATCATGACATCGGATCATGGCATTGACATCCGAGGCGGGGCAGGCCCCGAGATTGCAGCTGCGATCGTTGCCGTGGTGCAGGCGATCGAGCAGCACAACCGAGAAGCCGCCGCTGTCCCACCGCACCCCATACGCCAAAGCCAATGGGTTCGCGCGGGCCGCCCGCTCGATCGGCAGGCACCCATGACGTCGGAGGAATACGATCGGATGCCGGGCCTCGACACCACGGACAGCGGCGGCGCACCGCCGCTATGAGCGCCTCGGCATTCCGACCGTCGCTGTCGGACATCGGCGAACTAGCCTTGGCTCCATGAATCCAGTCATCTCATCCATTGCACGCACACCCATCGGCCGATTCAACGGTGACTTCGCCCCACTCACCGCCATGGACCTCGGCGGCGTCGCGATCGCAGGTGCCCTTGAACGCGCAGCGTTGGAGGGGTCCCAGGTCGACGAAGTCCTGTTCGGGCATGTACTCCAGGCCGGGCAGGGCCAGATCACTTCTCGCCAGGCTGCGGTCAAGGGTGGCGTTCCCATGTCGGTTCCCGCAACGACCATCAACAAGGTGTGCCTGTCGGGCCTGACCGCCATCCAGGAGGCGGCAAACCATGTGCGACTCGGAGAATCGAAGTTCGTTGTGGCGGGGGGCATGGAATCGATGACCAATGCTCCCTACGTACTACCGGGTGCCCGTGCTGGCCTCCGCATGGGAGACGGGGAACTCGTCGACAGCATGCTCCACGACGGACTGTTCTGTGCGTTCGACTCGTGCATGATGGGCGAGTCCTCGGACACCAAGAACTCCACGCTCGGGATCGGACGCCAGGAGCAGGATGCTTGGAGTTCGATTTCGCACGCACGGGCAGCCGCTGCGACGGACAATGGCGTGTTCGCCGCGGAGATCGTTCCGGTCGAGGTCCCACAGCGTCGCGGTGACCCGATGGTCGTCACGCAGGACGGTGGCATCCGTCGGGACACGACCCCCGAATCGCTTGCTGCCCTCAGGCCGGCCTTCCACCCCGACGGGACCATCACGGCAGGCAACGCCTCCCAGATCTCCGACGGTGCTGCAGCCGTTGTCGTCGCCGATCGCTCCGCTGCAGACGCAGCAGGGGTGCCGGTCATTGCAGAGATCGTCGCGTACGGCCAGGTGGCAGGACCGGATGCGACGCTCCACGAACGCCCCGCCGAAGCCATCAAAGCGGCGCTCAAGCGAACGAACCTGTCGATCGACGACATCGACCTGTTCGAGATCAACGAAGCATTCGCCTCCGTAGCGATGCACTCCGCAACAATGCTCGGCGTCGGGCACGACCGGGTGAACATCAACGGCGGTGCCGTGGCGCTCGGTCACCCTCTCGGTGCCAGTGGGGCAAGAATTGTCGTCACCTTGATCAACGGTCTCAGACAAACCGGCGGAACCCTCGGTGCCGCCGCCCTGTGCGGCGGCGGCGGCCAGGGTGATGCCCTCATTGTGCGGATGGTGTCCTAGATGCAAGTTGCCTCCTATCTCCCCGACCGGAACCTGGCCCTCGAACTGGTCCGGGTGACCGAAGCCGCCGCCATCTCTGCGGCCCGCGTCCAGGGCCGTGGCAACAAGGAGATTGTCGATCAGGCTGCCGTTGATGCCATGCGTCAGGTGCTCTCAGGCATGAGCCTCTCGGGCACGGTCGTCATCGGAGAAGGTGAAAAGGACGAAGCACCGATGCTCTACAACGGGGAATCGATCGGCAACGGCGAACCACCCGAGGTGGACGTGGCCGTCGATCCCGTGGACGGAACGCGACTCACGGCCGAGGGTCGTGGCGGCGCGTTGGCGGTCATCGCTCTTTCCGAGAAGGGTTCCATGTACGCCCCGGGGAGCCTCGTCTACATGGACAAGCTTGCCGTCGGCGAAGAAGCAGCGGGCATGGTCGACATCGACGCTCCGATCGCGTACAACCTGGCCCAGGTCGCCAAGGCGAAGGGCAAGGCAGTCTCCGACATAACGGCGATCGTGTTGGACCGGCCACGCAATGTCCCGTACATCGAGAAGATCCGGGAAGCAGGAGCACGTATCTCGTTGATCGGCGATGGGGACATCCAGGGCTCGATCACAGCCGCGAGCCTCGGGACCGGCGCAGACATCCTGCTCGGGATCGGGGGCTCACCGGAGGCGGTGACGTCGGCATGTGCCATGGTCGCTCTCCGAGGAGAGATCCAATGCAAACTCTGGCCGCGGGACGATACGGAACGCCAGTACGCCGTTGACAACGGTCTCGATCTTGACCAGGTGCTCGGCACACGTGATCTCGTGAACTCCGACAACACGTTCTTCGCGGCCACCGGTGTGACGACGGGTTCATACCTGCGCGGCGTCCGGTTCGGCGGAGTGCACACGACAACCCATTCGGTGATCATGCGCGGACGTTCCGGGACCGTGCGCTTCATCGAAGCGGACCATCGTGTCGAGTGGGTCGGCGACGAGAACAGAGAACCGCACTCGTAGGACTCATTGTTCCTCGCCCGTCAACCGTTGACGACGAGGTCCTCCAGGGCAGCGTCGTATTGTTCTGCGACCACGGACCAGTCGTATTGTTGCGCGCCCAACCTGAGCGCAGAATCCACATCCCCCCCGAGTGCCGTAGCGATCAGCCCGGCAGCGTCGGCCGGTGTGTCGTAGAGGGACCTCGCCGCATCACCACCGATTGCCTCGATCCGCTCGGGATACACGAGTCGATTGGGGAGGACCGGGTGTGCACCCGCTGCGATGCCTTCCACGACACCGATGCCGAAGAACTCCTGGTGTGCGGTCGAGAGAACGACAGAGCCGGCCAGGAGGAGGTCCTCGTACACCTCGCGATCGGCGTACCCCTGGTGCACGAGACGATCACCGAGCATCGTCGTGATGCGTTCGAACGTCGGAGGTACCGAGACGAACACCTCCCCGCACATTGCCACGGTGAACGGGACGTTCAACTCCATGAGTCCGCCAAGGATCGCCTCCAGTTCGTCAGGGCCCTTGTCGTGCTCCCAACGCTGATTCCAGACGATGAGAGGATCACCGCCGAGCGTGCGACGCTCGCCGACAAGTCGGGACAGGTCGACTCCAACCGGCAGGACCACGGCCGCTTCCACGACCTCGGCGACATGCCGGTTCTGCTTCTCATCGGGGAACGCGTTGAGGAACCGCGACGCCTCGCGTCCGAACACCGACCGGTGATACTCGGAGTTGAAGATCACCAGATCCGAGATCGCGGCGCTTCCCCAGTTCTTCATCTGGTAGGTGAAGTCCACTTTGTCGGCAGGCGAAAGCGGATAGGTGAACTGGCTCTCGTGGAAGTACGTCGCGATCGGTATGCGTGGGGCGGAATGCCGTATGGCACCCGCGAACGCCGCAACATCCATCATGGATGACGCGAGGATCACATCGGGCTCCCATCCAGATCCGGCCACGGCGGCGACCTCCTCGGCGAGCGTCAGGAACGCACCGTGCATCCGCCACTTCCAGAATCGACTCGGGTGCGTGATCAAACGGACGTCGTGTGTGGAGGACGCTGCATAACCATCGGCCCACGCCTGATGTGATCCGCCGTAGTAGGGCTCGACGAGAAGGACACGCATGGCGCGAACCCTAGGGCCTGTATCGGAAGAGGACGACCTCGTGCCGACGGCGGTTCCGAGAACAGGGCTCCCGAACCTAGATCTCCATCCGTCCCGACAGCGCTCTGCCAAGGGTCACTTCATCGGCGTAGTCGAGGTCACCACCGACGGGGAGACCACTCGCAAGACGCGACACCTTGACACCGAGCGGTTTGAGGCGACGCGCCACGACCATCGCCGTCGTGTCACCCTCGAGGGTGGGGTTGGTGGCAGCTATGACTTCCTTGATCTTCTCATCCTGGACCCGGTCGACGAGCTCCTTGATCCGGAGCTGATCCTCATGAACACCGGCGATGGGCGAAACCGCACCACCCAGGACGTGATATCGACCCTTGAAGCTTTGCGTTCGCTCGAGCACGGGGATGTCCTGGGCACGTTCCACCACACACAACACCGACATGTCGCGGCGCATATCCCTACAGATCGAGCACTCGTCATCGGCTGTGACATTGAAGCACCGACGGCACAGGTGGACCGAAGACCGCATGTCCGTGATTGCGTCCGCCAGACGGACCGCGTCGGCCTCTTCCGTATTGAGCAGATGGAACGCGATGCGTTGGGCACTCTTCTGCCCAACACCCGGCAACCGGGAGAGTTCGTCGATGAGACGTTGGACCGGGGGCTCGAACATCAGCCCAGCATGCCCCCGAGATCGATACCGCTTGCGGCTCCACCCATCGAAGCCTCGGCATCGGCACTCATTGCACCGAAGGCCTGATTCACAGCGGCGACCACGAGGTCACCAACCATCTCGGGATCCTCAGGGTCGAGCACCTCGGGATCGAGGTCGACGGAGAGCAACTCGCCGCTTCCTTTGATCGTCGCCTTGACGACGCCACCGCCGGCTGTGCCCTCGTAGGTCTTGGCTGCGAGTGCCTGCTGGGCGGCCATCATCTGTTCTTGCATCTGTTGCGCCTGCTGCATGAGCTGACGCATATCTTTTGGCATTCGGGACATGCCGGTGAGGGTAGCGACGAATCCGACGGGCCAAACGACCTTTCGGCCGGATTCGAAGAACATTCACCCTCATTGCCCACATTGCCCACGGAACCGGCGACCCATCAAAACACTCAGGGGTCTACTGTCATGCCCAATGCAGTATCAGGCTCTCTACCGCAAGTATCGGCCGCAACGGTTCGACGAGGTC
>CBDUOH010000073.1:0-10385 GCA_965368815.1 uncultured Acidimicrobiia bacterium | reverse complement strand
AGGGAGGCAACATGACCAAGGACATCGATCAGCTCGCGGCGGACACCATCAGGGTCTTGTCGATGGATGCGGTCCAACGCGCAAACTCAGGACATCCGGGCATGCCTCTCGGTATGGCCGACATCGCCGTCGTGTTGTGGTCCAAGTACCTCAACGTCGATCCTGCGGCGCCCAAATGGCGGGATCGTGATCGATTCGTGGTCTCGAACGGCCACGGATCCATGCTGCTGTACTCGCTCCTCCACCTCAGCGGATTTCCGATGTCGATGGACGAACTCAAGGACTTCCGCCAGTGGGGCTCCGAGACCGCCGGACACCCAGAGGTGAACCAAACCATCGGTATCGAAACGACGACCGGCCCGCTCGGCCAGGGCATCTCGACGGCCGTGGGCATGGCGATCGCGGAAGAACACCTGCGCGCCATCCATGGCGAATCGCTGACCAACCATCACACCTATGTGTTCTGCGGTGACGGTGATCTGATGGAAGGTGTGTCGTCCGAGGCAGCCTCCCTCGCAGGGCATCTCGGGCTCGGCAGGCTTGTGGTGTTCTACGACGACAACTCGATCACGATCGACGGATCCACCGACCTCGCGTTCTCCGAGGATGTGCCGAAGCGGTTCGATGCCTACGGCTGGCAGACGTTGACGGTCGATGGACACGATCGCAGTGCGATCGATGCGGCCATCCACGAGGCGTTGATCGATGAAACGAGACCGGCGCTCATCTCGTGCAAGACACACATCGGCTACTCGGCCCCCACCAAGGTCGACACCGCAAGCGCCCACGGGTCACCGCTTGGTCACGACGAGATCACAGGCGCCAAGGCCTCGATGGATTGGTCACTCCCCGAGTTCGAGGTTCCCGCCGAGGTGTACGACTTTTTCAGATCCGCCATGGAACGTGGCGTCGCCAAGCGTCAGGCATGGCTTACCAGACTGTCGGGAACACCTGGGACCGAGCGTGCCGAGTGGGAAAAGGCGTGGAATCCTGAGCCGGTTGCGTTGTCGGCTCCGCCGCACGATGCTGGGGCGTCGATTGCAACCCGCACCCTCTCGAGTGCCGTGATCCAGGAACTCGGCGCCGAGCGGCCCGAGTTGATGAGCATCTCGGGAGATCTGGCACCTTCGACCAACTCGTTGTTCGACGACAGTGATGACTTTTCCCGCGTGAATCGTACCGGCCGGAACATCAGGGCCGGCATCAGGGAACATGCGATGGGTGCGATCGTCAACGGCATAACCCAGCACGGTGGATCGCGGGCTTTCGGGGCCACGTTCCTCACGTTCAGCGACTACATGCGCCCGTCGGTGCGGCTGGCGGCGCTGATGGATCTCCCGTCGGTATTCGTGTGGACCCACGATTCGATCTTCCTCGGTGAAGACGGTCCGACACACCAACCGATCGAGCATCTTGCAGCCCTGCGTGCGATCCCGAACATGTATGTCTACCGGCCAGCCGACCCGACGGAGACCGCCGTCGTGTGGCAGTCGGCCATCAACCGGACGACAGGACCGTCAGGAATCGTTCTGACACGGCAGGGGCTCCGGGTCCCCGAGATGGCGGCCGACATGGACCTCGTTGCCCGGGGTGGGTATGTCCGTCGACCGGGCTCGTCCCTCGTGATCGTGGCGACCGGGTCCGAGGTTGCCCTTGCCGAAGACACAGCATCACTGCTCGCAAGTGAGAGTCTCGATGTCAGGGTCGTGTCCATGCCGTGCGTCGAACAGTTCCTTGACCAACCGGACGATTACCGGGCCGAAGTGCTCGGATCGGGGCTGCCGGTGTTCACACTCGAGGCCGCATCGACGTTCGGTTGGTCACTGTTTGCTGCCAATGGTGGCGAAACGATCGGGATCGACCAGTTCGGTGCTTCGGCACCAGCCAAGGTCCTTGCTGAGAAGTTCGGGTTCACGCCCGAGAGCGTCGCCGACAGGATCCGCACGGCGCTCGACAACATCTAGATACGCAATCACGGAGGAGTTCATGATCAACATCAGCCACGGCGAAGTCGCGGGTGCAGGCGTCGCAGTCGTACCTGTGCTCGCAGACCGTACGGTGCTCGACCATGATCCGCTGGCCCCCGATCTCGACGAGCTGGGAGGCTTCCTCGACATCAGGGACTTCACCGGGGCAGCCGGTCAAAGCGTCCTCGTCCCCACTCCCGGGGGCCCGACAGCCGAAACGCTCCTCGTCGGCGTCGGTGATGAGGTCGATGCCGAACGCCTGCGCCGCGCTGCGGGTTCGGCCGTCCGTTCGGTCGCCGGGTACCGGCACGCAGCCACATCGCTGCATCTGGTTGACGTCGATGGCGCTGCCGGTGCCGTTTCGCTCGGCATGTGGTTGGGCGCCTACGCCTTCGAGGAGTACAAATCCGAACCGAAACCGGTGCGCCTCGCAGACGTGACGCTGGTCGGCGGGGAGGTACCCGACGGTGAGATCAGCTCCGCAAAGGCTTTGGCCGATGGGGTGATACTCGCCCGCGACCTTGTCAACCGACCCGCATTGGACAAGCCGCCGTCTGCGATTGCCGACATAGCGATGGGTCTCGACACGAGCCTGAACGTCAAGGTGTACGACGAGAACGAGATCGAGGCCGCCGGATTCGGTGGACTTGCCAGCGTCAACCGTGGCGCGGACCGGCCAGCGCGCATGGTGGTGATGAAGTACGAGCCCGAAGGAGCCACCAAGACGGTCGCGTTCGTCGGGAAGGGCATCGTGTTCGATTCGGGTGGTCTTTCGATCAAGCCGGCGGCTGCGATGGAGACGATGAAGACGGACATGGCTGGTGCTGCCGCGGTCATGGGAGCGATGCAGGCGATTGCCCGCCTCGGTCTCAAGGTGAACGTCGTGGGGATCACGCCTCTGACCGAGAACCTGACAGGTGGATCAGCCCAGAGGCCGGGCGACGTCATGACGGCCTACAACGGGAAGACGATCGAGATCCTCAACACCGACGCTGAAGGGCGTCTGGTTCTCGCGGACGGCCTGTCCCTCGCCGTCGAGATGAAACCGGATCTTGTGGTCGACATCGCCACCCTGACTGGTGCCTGCAAGGTGGCGCTCGGCACACACATCGGTGGCCTGTTGTCCAACGACGATGATGCCGCCGGGGTGGTTGGGGCGGCGGGCAAGGCCGCAGGCGAGAAGCTGTGGCGACTGCCGCTCGATCACGAGTATGCATCCCTTGTCGAGAGCGACATTGCCGATCTGAAGAACGTCGGGGGTCGGTGGGGCGGCACCATCACCGCCGCACTCCTGCTCGAGGCGTTCGTCGGCGACACGCCATGGGTGCACCTTGACGTGGCGGGACCTGCACGTGCGGAGAAGACGGAACACTACGTGACCAAGGGCGGTTCGGGTTTCGGTGTGCGGACGTTGGTCTCGGTGGCCGAGGCCATGCAGAACGACTGACCCTTCCGCCGATCACACAGGGATGTCGCGCCGTCATTCGGCCCCAGCCCGCTACCCCTCCTGTGACCAACCGGGTCGAACGACCCATGTGAAATGCTCAATACCTCGCGCCCCAGGTCCGATACAGAGAGAAGTCAACCAACTGCTCTCTGTGAAGGACTCCGAGGATGCGCACCACACGAAGAACACTCGTTCTTGTTGCCATCACGTCTGTTTTCGTCGCTGCATTCACGGTTCCGGCCCTTGCCGGGCCGGCGGGGGACTTCGTGGCGAAGATCAACGCATCCCGCTCTGCTGCGGGTCTTTCACCCGTTGAGTCGTACTGGGATCTGTCAGACGACGCCCGCCGCCATTCGGATCTGATGGCCGAACGGGGCGAGATATTCCACAGTTCGAATCTCGGTTCGGTGACAACCGGATGGGAGAGGCTCGGCGAGAACGTCGGTGTGGGCCTCGATGTGGGCAGCTTGCACGATGCTTTCATGAATTCATCGTCGCACCGGGCGAACATCCTCGGTGATTACAACTACGTCGGTGTCGGTGTCACGATCGATGGCGACGGGTTCATGTGGGTGACAGCGGTCTTCATGAAGGCGGCACCGGGCCTCAACGGCGGCGGGACCACCACGACGAGTTCACCCCCGACAACGACGACCACGACCAGCCCACCTGTCGCTATTCCGGTCTCGAACGCACCGCAGCCCTCGACACCCGCGCCCGGCGGGACCGGCATTCAGTCGCCAACAAGCTCGGGCACCTCATCGGACACCCGAGAGGACCCCCTTGCGGACATCTCCACGAAGTTCGGGAACCCGACTCCTCCGGCTGTCCTCATCTGAGTCAGTTCTCTGAGTCAGGTTTCTGGGTCGCCGCACACGACGCAGTTGTGATCACGGGCGATCGGCATCCGGCTGAATTCACTCCGTCGCGCGTCGAACATCGTCAACGTCCCTGTCAGCTCTTGTCCGATCCCGGCTGCAATCTGCGTCGCCGCGGACCCCTGGAGCCCACCTATGACCGAGGTAACTGCGCCGAGTGTTCCGATCGTGGAACAGTCAATCGCCGTGCCGGGATCGGGTGAGGATGGGAACACACACCGGTAGCACGGCCCGTTCGTCGGGTCGAAGACAGCGAACTGGCCCTCGAAGCCGTAGATGGAGCCGTAGACCATGGGGATCCCCGTCGAAACGGTCGCACGGGTGAGCGCATCGCGAGCGCTGAAGGTATCGGTTGCGTCGATGACCACGTCCGAGCCAGCGATCAATTCGATCGCGTTGCGTTCGGTGACCATTTCGACGATCGGGTCGATCGCAACATCAGGGTTCATGGCTCCGAGTCGAGCCGCAGCGATCGTGACCTTGGACTCGCCGACATCGGTGGGAGTGAACAAGGGCTGACGGTGCAGGTTCGAGAGGTCGACGGTGTCGAAGTCGATGATGCGAATCGTTCCGACGCCGGCAGGAGCCAACACAACGAGGGCGGGACACCCGAGCCCGCCCGCACCAACCACAGTGACGGTCGCTTTGCCGAGTGCCGCCTGCCCCTCCGCTCCGAACCCTGCCAACCGGACCTGTCGATCGTATTGCCCGAGGTTCGATCCGAGGTCGGATTCGGTTCCCAGCGCCCCACCTGCGAGTGAGAGGACCGAGTGGTAGCCCTGTGATGCAAGCGCAACGGCTGCGGTACGCGATGAGATCCCACGGTCGCACACGATCAACGCACGATCGGTGGCGGACAGGTAGCGCTCGGGGTGCAACGTCAGATCATCGAATGTCGTCCTGACCGCATCGGCGAACGGTCGCGCGAACGAAGCGTTCGTACCGATGTCGATGACGGCGTCGAACTTCGAGAGGTCGACCTCTGAGGCACCAATCTCATGGCGTGATTCGGGCATGCCGCAAGGCTAGACCGCCTTGCGGTGCCTCGTCCCGGCCACGAGCTCGCCGACGAGACGCGGTGGAAGGCGACCACGCAACCTCAGGGGCAGTTGGGGGAATGTGGTGGGGATCCCGATGACATCGCCCATCCGGGCCACCAGGCCCTCACGCAGCAGGACGTCGAGGTGCGTAGGAACAGGGAGGGAGCGGCCGCGTTGTGCGGCAGCGGCGAGTCGTAGCAGGTCAGCGACCGCTCCCGGACCGATGGCAGCGACCCAGTACCGCCGGATGTAGGGATCTGTCGGTTGGTAACCGTGTTCCCTGCTGATGGGTATCGGCTTCACTTCGGACCGCTGTTGGGCGGTTCGTCGGATCCCGACGGTGTCCGAGACGCCCGGGAGAGGCATTCGTTGCCCGTCGAAGGGAGGACGGACCTGACGGGGCGAGGTCCCGGGCGTCTGCGGATTCTGACGTGGATCGTGTGTGACCCGATGGCTCAGTGACATGACCAATGAGTATCAAATACATACAAGTATGGTCAAGTATCATGGATGAGAACGCGAAAGAACGCGCATGGTTCCTCGGGTGGCTGGCACGCGAGCCATCGCGTGTGCGCCAGCGGAGATCTGGGCCTCAGAGCCGTACGACCCCGGTTTGGACGTCCCACAGTGCCGCATAGAGGCCCTCGCTGGCGAGCAATTCGTCGTGCGTACCCGTTTCGGCGACGGCACCCTGATCGATGACGTAGATCCGATCGGCGTTGCGGATGGTGGAGAGGCGATGCGCGATGACGATCATCGTGCGGTTGTGGCTGACACGGGCCAATGATCGTTGGATCGCGGCTTCCGTCTCGTTGTCGACAGCCGATGTCGCCTCATCGAGGATCAGGATGGGTGCATCCGTGAGGAGGGCTCGTGCGATCGAGAGGCGTTGGCGTTGTCCTCCCGAGAGCTTCTGTCCTCGTTCCCCGATGATGGTGTCGTAACCGTCGGGAAGCTCCATGATGAAGTCGTGCGCTTCAGCTGCCGTGGCGGCCCCGGTGATCGCGTCGGAAGTGGACGCATCGACACCGTACGCGATGTTCTCCGCCACGGTTCCGTAGAACAGGAAGACATCCTGGCTGACCAGGGCTATCTGTCTGCGGAGGTCTGCGTGGTCGAGCAGGGTGATGTCCTGTCCATCGACTGAGATCGATCCGGAGTCAGGATCGTAGAACCGCAGGAGCAACTTGACGATGGTCGTCTTCCCCGAGCCGGTCGATCCGACGAATGCGGTCGTTTGCGCCGGTTCGATGTCCAGGGTGACACGCTCGATCACCGGGAAGCCCGCGTCGTAGCTGAACGTGACATCGTCGAAGACGATCTTGCCCCGCGCCTGTTGGGACGTGAGCGGTTGATCGCCGTTGACGATTGTCGGCTTGGTGTCCAGCACGTCGAGGATCCGTCGGGTCGAAGCCATCGCCCGCTGATACAGGTCCACCGTCTGGCCGAGCCGCGTGAGAGGCCAGAGCAGGCGCTGGGTCAGGAACACCATCACCGAGTAGAGCCCGACGTTGAGCGACCCGTCGATGGCCAGGAAGCCGCCCCAGATCAACATCGCCGTGAACCCGAAGAGGATCGCGATTCTGATGAGCGGTGTGAAGGCCGACGACAGCTTGATTGCGGCCCGGTTTGCCGAGCGGTATTTCTCGCTCGCCCTCCCGATGCGGTCGACCTCGCGATCCTCGGCCGTGAAGGCTTTGATGGTCGACATGCCCCCGAGGTTGTTGCTGAGTTGGGAGTTGATCGCTGCGGCCTCCTCACGAACGACGGCGTATCGGGGTTCTATCCGCTTCTGGAACAGCAGTGACCCCCACAGGATGATCGGGACAGGGAGGAACGCGAGCCACGCAACCGACGGTGCGATGATGAAGAATGACGCTCCGATGAGCACGACGGTTGTCAGGAGCTGGATGACCTCGTTCGCACCGACATCGAGGAACCGTTCCAGCTGGTTGACATCATCGTTGAGGACGGCCATCAGATCCCCCGTCGCCTTGTCCTCGAAGTAGCCGACGTCGAGTTCCTGGATGTGCTCGTATGTATCCATGCGGAGACCGTGCTGGATCGATTGGGCGAGGTTCCTCCACTCGACCCCGAAGAGATACTCGAACAGCGACTCAAGCCCCCAGATGAGGCCGCTGAGCAACGCGATCACGATGATCTGTTGCTTCTGTCCGTCGACGCCGAGTCGCCCCAGCATCGAGTCCTGGCCGTTCACCACCACGTCGATGGCCATCCCGATGAGGAATGGCGGTGCGAGGTCCACCGCCTTGTTCAGGAACGACCAAGTGGAGGCGATGATGATCCGCTTCCGGTAGCGGTGCGCATACCGCCACAGGCGACGGAGAGGTCGGGTTTGCGCGGTGTCTGGCATCCGGACAGGCTACTTCGTTGCCGCGATGAGCCCACCGCAAGCACACAGACAGCCAACGGCTACGGCGCCTTCCCGACTCTCACCTCGATGGTCTGCCCATTGTTGACCGCCGAGCCGGGGGCAGGGTTGGTGCTGACGACGATCCCGTGCAGCGACGGGTTCGAGATCTCCACGTCGACGAGGGTCCAATTGAGCGTCACGCCGGTTTCTGCGGCGAACTCGGCGAGTCTTACCGGAACCTGGCTCGGGATCAGACCCCTCAGATCGACCAGTTCGATGGCGGGGGCTTCCCCGCTCGAGACCTGCACCGCGACACTCGATCCCTGCCTGAGGGTTGCCCCGGGGCCGGGCACGGTCGCCACGAAGGTCCCCTCGGGGAGCGCTGAAGGAACCGATTCGATCACACCGCGCAGGCCGGTGGCGAAGAGCCCTTCGATCACCTCGTCCGTCGAGATGCCCGGTTCCGGCACGATGGTGAACGGTGTCTGACGGTACAGATCGGTGCCCTCGGGTTCCGGAGCGAAATTCCTGACCGGGAGACCTGCGACGGCGAACTCCATGAACTGCTTCCAGATCGGGGCCGCCAGTGTGCCGCCGAACGCGGTTCGGTAGTACTGCTCGGTTTGCTCGAGGTCGTTGAAGACGGTGAAGTCCTCCAGTGGGATGGTGCCGTCGGGATCACCGACCCAAACGGCGGTCGTCATCTGCGGCACGAACCCGGCGAACCAGACGTCAGTGCTGTTCGTCGCGGTCCCGGTCTTCCCTGCCTGGGGTCGGCCGATGTCGGCTCGGCGCCCGGTGCCGGATGTGATCACCTTCTGCATGGAGCTGACGACGGCAGCCGCAATCTGCTCGTTGAGCACCGAGCGAGGTGCAGACTCGTGCTGATAGATGACCTCGCCCTTGGCGTTGGTGATGCGCTCGATCAGGTATGGCTCGTTGAGGGTGCCGTAGTTGGCGAGCGTCGAGTAGGCGATCGCCATGTCCTCGGGGCGAACTTCCTCGGCACCGAGGGTGATGGAAAGGTGAGCATCGAGCGCCGTGGTGATTCCGAGTCTGTTTGCCATCTCAACGACCGCCTCGGGACCGATCTCGCTCACCAGTCGTGCGTACACCGTGTTCGTCGAGTTGTAGGTCGCCGAGTCCAACGTTCGCAGGTCCTTGCCCGAGTTTCCGTTTGCGTTCGACACCTCCCAGAAGTCGTTGTCCGGTGGGCACGGCGAGTCGCAGACGATGCGCGCAGGGCTCGAGTCGTCCCAATAGGTCCCGAGCGTGATCGGGTTGCCGTTGCGGTCGCCGGATTCGAGCGCTGCAGCGAGTGTGATCGGTTTGAAAGCGGAGCCGGGTTGACGTTTCCCGGTGCTTGCCAGGTCGTACGGTCGCTCGCCTGCATCGAAGTCGTCCCCGAAGTCGAGTCCGGACGCCATGACCCGGATCGCTCCTGATGCGTTGTCGATCGTGCTGATGGCACCGGTCGGGCCGTTGAGCCCGGGTCGGAACCAAGCCCGCAGGATCCGATTGGCTTCCGTTTGGAGCCGATTGTTGATCGTGATGTCGATCGTGAGGCCGCCGCCGCCATCGCAATCGGTGACCGACGCAGGGCAACCGAACACCGCACGCTTCCGTTCGTCGTAGGTCGCACCGAGCCCGTACTTGTTGGTGTCGAGCAGTTCGCTCTTGACACGCAGCATGATCTGTGGGGACACGGACTCGACGACTTCGTTCGGGATGACCCCGAGCGGTTCGGCTTTCGCCGCTTCACCGTCAGCCCGCAGCACGTAGCCGTTGATGACCATCCGGTCGATGGTGCGGTTGCGGGCTGCGATCGCATTGTCCGGGTTGAATCGGGGGTGATAGAACGTCGGGTTCCGGATCGGCACCGGGAGGAGCGCTGCTTCGGCGAGGGTCAGCTCGTCGAGTTGCTTGCCGAAGTACTCCTCGCTCGCTGCCTCGATGCCGTACGCATTCGAGCCGAAGAACACCGAGTTCGCCCAGAACTCGAGGATCTGATCCTTGGTATAGGTTTGCTCGAGTTCAGCGGCGATCACCGCTTCGCACAGCTTGCGTTCGATCGTCTGCTCCGACGACAGGAAGTTCTGCTTGACCACCTGCTGGGTGATCGTCGATCCACCACCCGACGGTGATCCGATCGCTCGTCCTATGACTGCACGCGCGATCGCCGAAAAGTCGATGCCCTCGTGCTCATAGAACGATTTGTCCTCTGCGGAAAGCAGCGCTGCCACGACGAGATCGGGCATCTCATCGAGACTGATCGGCTGGGAGTTCCTCTCGGTCAGTTCGCCGAGTTCGACATTGTCCGCCGTGTAGACCTTCGACAGACGCGTGAGATCGGGGAACGAGAGATCGAACTCGCTCGTGTCGCACAGATACTCCTCCTGGAGTGAATCCGCGGCGCCGTAGGCAGTGTTGATGGACAGGAAGGCAAAGAGACCGACCCATGTCGCGGCGGCGACACCTACGACGGCAATCCCGAACAATGCGGGGAGTCGTCGGCGGTAACGCTCGATGCGTTCGATCTGCCGGATGGGAGGTTCCATCGTCCTACCTGTTCACGTGGCCCATCGAGCGCTGGCACGGACATGCGTCCCCCACCCGCTCGATCACTGTTCACCGGTACTATCGGCAACGATTCGAGCATAGAACCGCACTTCAGATAGG
>CBDUOH010000072.1:0-10511 GCA_965368815.1 uncultured Acidimicrobiia bacterium | reverse complement strand
GCGTTCACCGGTGTCGACAGCACGACCCTGAAGGTTTCGTTCGTCTCCAAAGAGGCATCGTCATTGGTCGTCACGACCACAGATTTGGTGGTTTCGCCAGGGGCGAACACGAGCGTCGATGACGCCAACGCCGTGTAATCGCCCGGTGCCACAGCGGTCACATTGGCGGTTGCACGATTGACCCGGACTTCCCGACCTGACGGTGCGGACAGCGTGACGGTGAACGTGAAGGCGTTGCCTTCCTCCGACGACACCGAGTTGACGGACAGCTGCGGCAGCGGGTCATCGTCGTTGATGGTCCCTGTCGCCGTCAGGGTGCCTGCGGTGACATTCACCAATCCGGACAACGTGACGCCGATCGTTTCGGGACCCTCGTTGAGGTTGTCATCCAGGATGGTCACCGTCAGGGGTGTGATCGGCGTCGTCGCACCGGCGAGGAAGGTCAAGGTCCCTGACGTTGCGGTGTAATCGTCGCCGGCAACAGCCGATCCACCGGTTGTTGCATAGTTCACGGTGATCTGGCGCCCCGATGCGGCGCTGAGGGTGACTCCGAACGTCATGGCACCCCCACCTTCGGCGAGACTCGTATCAGCGATCGAGACGGTCGGTGGGGCGTCGTTGTCATTGATGGACCCCGTCGCCGTGCGCCTCGTGACGGTTGCACCGCTCTCGCTGGAGAGGCTCACAGTGAAGGTTTCCCCGTCGTTCTCGTCAAGGAGATCGTTGATCGTCGAGACGTTGATGACCTTCGACGTCTGGCCGGGGGTGAATGTCAGCTGGGTGCTCGTGATCGCCGTGTAATCGCCAGGAGCGACAGCAGAGCCGTTTGCCGTTGCGTAGTTGACCGTCACGTTCGAGTCGGACGCCCCTGACAGCGTTACCGTGAACGTTGCGACGGCCCCTTCGGTCACCGCCGTCGCATCCGAGATGGACAACGTTCTGGCTGCGTCGTTGTCATTGATCGTCCCCGTGCCCGAACCATCCGAGATGGTTGCGCCGGCCGAGACACCGCTGAGGTTGACCGTGAAGGTCTCGGGTCCACCGTCGTAGACGTCGTCGTCGATCGTGGTGACGTTGATGGTCTTCGACGTCTGACCGGGCGTGAACGTCAGTTGCGTGGACGAGATAGCGGTGTAGTCACCGGGGGCAATCGCGGTGCCGTTCGCCGTCGCATAGTTGACGGTGATGGTCGACACCGACGGATTCGTCATCGTCACCGTGAACGACGCGGTGTCACCTTCGGTGACCGTGACGTCGTCGATGGAGATAGCCGGCGGCCCATCGTTGTCGTTGATCGTCCCTGTCCCCGAGCCGTCGAGAATTGTGGCTCCAGACGGGCTCGACAGGTTCACCGTGAAGGTCTCGGTGGCCGGTTCGTCGAACGCGTCGTCGATCGTCGTGACACTCACGGGCTTCGAAGTCTGACCGGGCGTGAACGTCAGTTGCGTGGACGAGATGGCGGTGTAGTCGCCGGGGGCAATCGCGGTGCCGTTCGCCGTTGCGTAGTTCACCGTGATGGTCGATGCCGACGGACCCGACAGGGACACGGTGAAATTGGCACTCCCGCCTTCTGTCACGGCCGAAGCGTCGTTGATCGAGATCGTGGGTTGCGGCGTCGTGTCGGTGATCGTGCCGAGCCCTGACAATTCGGTGCCCGTCGCATTCGAAAGAGCCGAGAGATCGACGGTGAACGTCTCGGTCCCGCCGCCTTCATAGAGCCCGTCAGCCGTCGTCGGGACGTTGATCGGACGAGACACGACCCCGGGGTTGAACGTCACCGTCGCCGGGCCAACGGCCGTGTAGTCGGAGCCTGCCGCGGCTGAGCCGTTCGCCGTCTGGTATTGGGCAGAGACGGTCTTCTCGGACGCCGCGCTGAGCGAGACCGTGAACGCAGCGACGACGCCTTCGTTCACTCCGACGTCGTCGATCGACATGACGGGTGCAGCGTCATCGTCGACGATGGTCAGCGTGTGGGTATCGGCCGCAGGGTCGATGTCGCCTCCCGAAACGGGTTGGAGTTGGAGGACGATCGTCTGATCCGGTTCGTCGGTCGAATCCTGGGTTATGGTCACCGGGACGACCCTGGTTGCACCGGTGTTGTCCCCGATATCGAACTGGAGCGAGGGTGCGGGCTGCACGAACGTGTAGTCGGGGCCGGTGGCTGTGCCGGTCCCCGCGTCAACGACGTCGAACACAAGCGGAGCGACCAGCGGCGTCCCATCGGTGGTGAGTTCGATCGTCACGTTGACAGAACCCACCCCTTCCCCGGGACTGCTCGTGGCAACGAGGAATCCGACATCCGGGAGGGCTGCGTGTGCCGGTGGTGCAAGCACCAGGAGCGACACGACCATCGTCATGACAAGGGCGAGACGCGACGCAGCAGGGACGCGCCCGCGCCTTGCAAGTGTCAACCCCTTCATCGTTCCGCCCCTCGTGCCAGCTTGGCTACAGGGTAGGGCGAATCCGAAAACCCCGCATCCGACTTCTCAACCTCAAGAGGTGCATGATCAGCACCGATAACATACGCACACGCCGCCTCGGAACTCCAACAACGGCTGTATCGGGCTTCAGCGACAAGGGGAAGAACAGCACCATGAAGAAACGCGCACTCATCACCGGTATCACCGGCCAGGATGGCTCCTACCTCACCGAGCTGCTACTGGAACAGGATTACGAGGTGCACGGGCTCGTTCGCCGTTCTTCGACGTTTGGTACCGAGCGGATCGACCACCTCTACGTCGACTCACACCTCGACTCGGCGTCCCTGTTCCTCCACTACGGGGATCTGACCGACGGAAACTCCCTGACCCGTCTCCTCCATGAGGTCGGCCCTCAGGAGATCTACAACCTCGGTGCACAATCACACGTTGCTGTCTCGTTCGAGAATCCCATCTACAGCGTCGATGTCGACGCACTCGGCACACTGCGATTGCTCGAAGCCGCCAGGAGCCTTCCCGAGATGCCGCGTTTCTACCAGGCATCATCGTCGGAGATGTATGGCAAGGTGCGGGAGGTGCCCCAATCCGAAACCACACCGTTCTACCCGAGAAGCCCGTACGCAGCGGCAAAGGTGTACTCGTTCTGGCAGGTGGTCAACTACCGCGAGGCGTACGACATGTTCGCGGTCAACGGCATCCTGTTCAATCACGAGTCGCCTCGGCGCGGCGAAACGTTCGTGACACGCAAGGTCACACGCGCTGCCACCCGTATAAAGCTCGGGCTCCAGCACAAGCTGTACCTCGGCAACCTCGCAGCACAGCGTGACTGGGGCTTCGCAGGCGACTTCGTCGAGGCGATGTGGCTCATGCTCCAGCAGGATGAACCGGACGACTACGTCGTTTCCACAGGCGAGAAGCACTCGGTGGAGGACCTCTGCGTCGCAGCGTTCGGTGCACTCGACCTCGACTGGAAGGAGTACGTGGAGATCGATCCACGGTACTTCCGCCCCACCGAGGTCGACGAACTCCTCGGTGACGCATCCAAGGCCCGGTCGGTTCTCGGTTGGAAGCCGAAGGTCGGGTTCAAGGAGCTGGTCCACATGATGGTGGAGTCGGACCTCGCGTTGGCACAACGTGAACGCACACTCGTGGATGCCGGACTTCTCAAGAGCGAATGGTCCCCCACATGACGACCTCGCTATCAGGCAAGAAGGTGCTCGTCACGGGCGGTGGAGGGTTCCTCGGGAGCTTCCTGTGTCCGATGCTCGACGAACGCGGTGCCGATCTCGTCATCCCCAGACGCAAGGAGCACGACCTCACCGAGCAGGCTGTCGTACGAGCACTGCTTGATACCGAACAACCCGACATCGTGATCCATATGGCGGCCGAGGTGGGTGGTATCGGTGCCAATCGCGAGAATCCCGGTCGGTTCTACTACGCAAACGCAGCGATGGGTACGAACCTGATCGAGGAGAGTCGTCGGATCGGCGTCGAGAAGTTCGTGCAGCTCGGCACGGTCTGTGCCTACCCGAAGTTCACGCCGGTCCCCTTCAAGGAGGATGACCTCTGGAACGGCTATCCCGAGGAGACGAACGCCCCATACGGAATCGCCAAGAAGGCGTTGCTTGTCATGCTCCAAAGCTATCGGGAGCAGTACGGAATGAACGGCATCTTCCTCGTCCCGGTCAACCTGTACGGCCCTCGGGACAACTTCGATCTGCAGACGAGCCATGTGATCCCAGCCCTCATCCGCAAGTTCGTCGAGGCACGGGACTCGGGCGCACCGACCGTTGAGGTGTGGGGTTCAGGCAGCGCAAGCCGTGAATTCCTGTTCGCCGAGGATGCCGCCCGGGCGATAGTCCTGGCCACCGAGAGCTATGACAAGCCGGAACCGGTGAACATCGGTGCCGGTCGAGAAGTCAGGATCAAGGAACTCGTCGAGATGATTTCGGCCATCGTGGGCTTCGAAGGTGACATCGTGTGGGACACCACCAAACCGGACGGTCAACCACGACGGATGCTCGATACCAGCCGCGCCGAGGAAGAATTCGGGTTCACCGCAGCAGTCGATCTCGACCGGGGTCTGCGACAGACCGTGGCGTGGTGGGAATCAACCGGCACAGGATGACACTTCGGCTCTACGGTCGGGCCCCGAGCTGATGTCGCAAGTGACGGCCGAGACGCACCGACAACGCGACAAGTGACAGGGTCGGGTTCGCGAATCCACCGGTGGGAAACACCGAGCTGCCGGCAATGGACAGGTTCCGGATCCCGTGCACCCGCAGATCCGTGTCCACCACTCCGCTCGTGGGTGCCGGATCCATCATCGTCGTGCCCATGTGATGCCATCCGCCGGTGAAGGCCGGTGGAGCACCGTCTCCTACACCCCAAGCCGGGATGAACTCGCCAAGTTCGCGACGCTCAACCGCCTGCCCGAGATGGGAGGCGCACGTCCTGGCGGCTTCCCAGTCGCCGTCAGCGACGGCCCAATGCAGGATCGGATACCGCAGCCCGTACCTGTCGACCCGATCCGACAATGTGACCCTTGATTCGGGGTTCGGCGTTTGCTCACTCATCGCCGAGATGGCGAAACAATCACGCTCCGCCGACCGGCTGACGCGTTGGGCGAACGACGGCGGGATCTTCCGGGCATCTCTCCATGCCGCCGCAGCATCTGCCTTGAACTGGGAGCGGTTGAAGGGTCCGTACGGCACCGTCCGCATCAGGCGGCCAAGAGCGTTGACGCCCGGACTCAGTGACCCCTGATACGCCAGAACGGGGAGAAACGCGGTTCGGGCGAGTGACTCGGACGCGACCGTCGGGTCATCGATGGTGAGCCAACGTTCCTCGCCGATGTCACAGAACCGCTCCGCGATGGACGACCGAGCACGCTCGGAGGCCGGAACGATGTGCCCCGCCACGTAGTGCATGTGCTCCATGAAGTGGCGGCCGACGTTGTCTGCCGCTTGCCCCATGGATTCGAGTACGTCGGTGTTGTTCAGGAGAACCCGCGCGTTGTCGATGCCCCCTGTTGCCAGTACGACATGAACAGCTTCGACGCGGAGGGTCGAACCATCACCGGTGGCGGCCTCCACCGCTGCGACGTGCCCAGTCGAATCGGTCACGAGTCGGGTGACGGTCGCCCCGGTGATCCACAGCTGGTCAGGTCCGTCGGCGAGTGACGATGCCAGTTCGGCGAAGGCGACCCGACGACCATGCCGGAAGGCAACCGGCACAACGGACGTCCCCTCGAACAGGGGGTCCTCGTCGGTCTGGTCCCACCATCGGGATGCGTCATCGATACCACAGAGGGCTACTGCCTCATCGATGTGTTCCAAGATCTCGGAATGCTCGATGGGCCACCCACGGCCGTTCCGGGTCCCGAAATCGATGGCATCGAGGGGCCGCGAGCGCAGACCGTGTTCCTTGAGGGCCGCCGTGCTTCCACCGATGCCGCGAGCTCGCGACAGGCGCAGTGGGAAATACGGTGCCCCCGTGTTCGTCCCTTTTGCAGCCCCCTGAGACCCGCTCACGTGGTCACGCACCGAACCGATGACCCCACGGCGGTCGTGTCGATCGTGGAATGGGCCACCGGACTCGAGCACGACGACGCGCACACCGGCGTGTGCCAACTCGGAAGCAACGGTGATCCCGGCGGGCCCCGCACCGATGATGCACACGTCGCCAGTGAGCACCGTGTCGGTGAGCGACGCGGCTTCCGTGAACGGCATCGGTCCTCCTGGGTGTCGAAGCGTCGGCCGGGTGGGGTGCCCGGCCGACGTTCGAATCATGTTCCGTGCAGCGAAAGCACTCCGGCTTCGTGCTTGTCGACGTGATAGCGGATGGCGTCGGAGAAGATGGTGTGCAGGTCGCGCTTCGGCGACCAACCAAGGGCCTCGAGCTTCGAGATGTCCGGCGGAACCCGGTTCATGTCCTCGTACCCCTTGCCGTAGAACTCCTCGCCTGTGATCTCGATGACCTCGCCCGCGTAGGACTTCCCGGTCAACTCCTGATAGATGTCGATCATGTACTGCGACAACTCACGGATGGAGATGTCGGTGGTGGGATTGCCGATGTTGTAGATCTGGTTCACCGCAGACGGATCAGTCAGCAACGTCGTGAATGCGGCGCTCGCGTCGTCGATGTGGGTGAACGTGCGCCGCTGCTCCCCGCCGTCGACGAGATACATCGGCCCGCCGGTGATGAGCGCGGACATGAAGTGGGCGAAGACGCGGGGTCCACCGGTTGAACCCGCTTCGACGAGATAGTCAAAGCGTGGGCCGACGAAGTTGAACGGACGCACGATCGTGTACTCGATGTCGCCGTTGAGTCCGTGGGCATGGAGGATGCGCTCAAGGAACTGCTTTCCGCTTGCGTACACCCAACGCTGCTTGGTGACCGGACCCATGATCAGGTCGCTTTCGTCCTCTCGATAGGTGCCGTCGGTGCTGCGCTTGCCGTAGATCTCCGACGTGGAGTACTGGAAGAGTCGCTTTCCGTGTCGCATGCAGTACTCGGCGATCTTGACGTTCTCGAAGAAGTTCAACTTGATGACCTCGAGAGGACTCGAGACGTAGAGACTGGGATTCGCGTAGGCGACAAGGTCCACGACGACGTCGGTTTCGCCGATCAGTTTGTCGGCGAGTTCGGGATCGGTGAGGATGTCCGCCTCGATGAACGTGAAGTTCGGTCCTTCGATTCCCGCGAGCTTTTCCCCTGTCACGTCAACGCCGACGACGTCGTGCTCCCCCTGCTCGATGAGGTGTTCTATGAGATTCGAGCCGATAAACCCGCCCGCGCCAATGATCAATAGCTTCACGAGACCTGTCCTACCTTTCGCATGCAGCCATGAGCCGCATGTTTGCTTCTTCCGAAAACTGTCCTAGTTGCCGACGCGGTCACCGAGGACCGCTGCCGGGGTTGCCGCGAGGATCCGGAGATCCTGGCGAAGAGATACGTTGTCGACGTACTCGATGTCGATGTGGGTTGCTTCGTGCATCGGCACGTTGCCGCGTTCCGTGACCTGCCACAGACCTGTGAGCCCCGGTTTGACCTCGTGGCGGCGATGCTGCCAGGTTTCATAGCGCCCGACGATGTGGGGCAGTTCGGGCCTCGGGCCGATGAGTGCCATGTCCCCGCGTGCCATGTTCCAGAACTGCGGCAATTCGTCAAGACTCCATTTGCGCAGGAATCGTCCGAAGGGAATGTGACGTGGGTCGTCCGGTGATTTGTGGTTCACCCGGCGGTCATCGTGCTCGATGGGTACCTCGGTTGAACGCCGATCGGCCTTCATCGTGCGGAGCTTGTACACCGTGAATTCCTCGCCGAGACGCCCGACCCTGGTCTGGCGATAGATGGCCGGTCGGCCGAGTTTTGCCCAGATCACCGGAATCAACACGGCAACGATGGGGAACGTCAATATCGACAATGCGACGCCGACGAACCGATCGATCGCAGGCTTCACCCACTTCTCGTACGGCCCCCGCCGATGGAACAGCGGCACGACGTGCGGCACCGCATGCGGTGCGTCCGTGGCCTCCGGGTCACGCCCCTCACCGGCTGCCGACTCCTCCCTGAAATACCCCATGAAACTTCCCCAACGCCTTCCGTTCAATCTCTGCCCTTGGCTCGAAGTATATGCAACACCGCCCCTGTGACAAGAACCCTCCTGACCGTGACAAACGGACTAGTGCATGCGAAATTGGGTCTTCCAAGTTTGCGGTCGTGTGACTACTGTGAGTAACACGATGACCGCTTTTTGTAGGGTCGTAGTATTCTCATGCGAGGACACATACGGGTCTGCAGGGCAGCGATCTGCACGACCCGGCTGTGGGCGGAGGGGCATCCGGGTCATGAAACAGAAGGACGGGCTTATGAACGGCGCAATAGGAAGAACTCGATCCGCCGCGGTTTTCGCGGTGCTGGTGGCATTGGTGGCATCGACCATGGCGATCGTTTCCATCCAGGGGGCGAATGCGTTTCCCGGTGCGAACGGCAAGATCGCATTCGAAAGTGGCGGCAACATCTGGACGATGAACGAGGACGGCTCAGCTGCCGCGCTCCTGCGCGCCCAGGGTCGCACACCGAGCTGGTCGGCCGATGGCAGTCAGATCGCGTTCACCGACACCTCAAGCAGTGATTTCATCATCTACAAGATCAACGCCAACGGCTCGGGTTGGACGAAAGTGTCGAACGGCACATCGGACTTCGATCCGACGTGGTCCCCCGATGGCGAGTGGATCGCGTTCCGGCGCAGGGTGAGCCTCACTCCCCCGGCAACGGGCAGCGCGACAGCGACTGACGGCACCGGTGTCACACTGACGGACACGGTCACCGCGAACGCGTTCGACGACGTCAAGGTGGGAATGACCGTCACCAACACGACGACCGCTGAATCCGGAACGGTCACTGCCAAGACGGCCACGACGCTGACCGTCGACCCCGGCCTCGCATCCGGTTGGACGGCAGGGAACGGGTACGAGGTTTCGGCCGAAGGCGATCGCATCTACAAGGTCAGGAGCAACGGCACCGGCGAGGTTGCACTTTCGTCCGCAGGGCTCACCGACTATTACGACGATTACGCACCGGCGTGGTCGCCCGACGGCACGCAGATCGCATACGCCACGAAGCGCAACGGCAACGACGACATCTATGTCATGAGCTCCAACGGCGAAGGTGCG
Organism: uncultured Acidimicrobiia bacterium; assembly: GCA_965368815.1. Taxonomy (GTDB): domain Bacteria; phylum Actinomycetota; class Acidimicrobiia; order Spongiisociales; family UBA5794; genus UBA5794. Next base: position 1,393 of record CBDUOH010000072.1, on the reverse strand, counting down.
GGCGCCCCGACCAATCTGACCGGCGACATACTCGACGTCGCCTGGGACCCCACCTGGTCGCCTGACGGTTCCAAGATCGCATTCTCGTCCGCCGACAATGGCGCTGGCGGTTCGACGCAGGAGAACATCTGGACGATGGACGCTGCCGGAACGAACAAGGCGATCATCACGGCCGAAGCCACCCTGAAGGATGAGGCGCCGACCTGGTCCCCCGATGGCGACTGGATCGCCTTCGAGCGCACCAGCGGATCGGACATCACGATCCTCAAGGTCCCGTCCAATGGTGGCGTGGCGATCGCTCTGACCACCGGTGGAGGAGCCACCGAGGCGTTCCCCGACTGGCAACCGACACTCAAGGGCGTCAACGACTCGGGTTATGCGGTCGATGAGGGAGGAACCCTTGTCATCAGCGCCGGAAGCGGAACGCTCGTCAACGATGAGACGTTCGCAACAGCGGTGGGAACGGTCACCGCGGTCAAGGACTCGAATCCGTCGCATGGGTCTGTCACGTTGAACGCCAATGGGTCGTTCACCTACACACATGATGACTCCGACACGCTCGTCGATTCGTTCACCTATCACCCTGTCCAGGGTGGAGTGGCTGGTTCGGTGGCGACCGTCACCATCACGATCAACCCGATTGACGATGCCCCGGACGGGCATCTGACTGGGTTGGTTGATCCTTCTCAGGGTCGGTGGTTCTTGTATGACGGTTCTGGTGGTTTGGTGTCGTCGTTCTATTTTGGGAATCCTGGTGATTATCCGTTTATGGGTGACTGGGATGGTGATGGTGTTGAGACGCCGGGTTTGTATCGCCAGTCTGATGGGTATGTGTATTTGAGGAATTCGAATACGGCTGGTCCTGGTGAGATCAAGTTCTTCTTCGGGAATCCTGGTGATGTGCCGATTGCTGGTGATTTCAACAATGACGGGTTTGATACGGTGTCGATTTATCGGCCGTCGAATCAGACGTTCTACATCATCAACAAGTTGGGGAAGAATGATGGCGGTTTGGGTGCTGCGGAGTTCTCGTATGTGTTCGGGAATCCTGGTGACAAGCCGTTTGTGGGTGATTTCGATGGTGATGGTGTAGAGACGGTTGGTTTGCATCGTGAGTCGACTGGTTTGGTGTATTTCCGTAATACCCATACTCAGGGGAATGCTGATGCCCAGTTCATCTTTGGTGATCCTGGTGACAAGATCATTGCTGGGGATTGGAATGACAATGGGACGTTCTCTCCCGGGTTGTTCCGTCCGTCGAATACCACGATGTATTTCCGGTACACCAACACCCAGGGCAATGCTGACAACCTGTTCATACCACCAGGCTCGGCATCGACCTGGCTCCCCGTCAGCGGCAACCGATGATTCGCTCTGCCGGATCCGGCGACAC
>CBDUOH010000071.1:0-10943 GCA_965368815.1 uncultured Acidimicrobiia bacterium | reverse complement strand
GCATCGTCCCCTTGCTGGAGCCAATCGGCGCCATGGGAAAGGTGGACCGGATCCGACGGATCGGCAGCCGCCGCGTCGAGTGCCGCTGCGGCGACAACCCGAGCCGCACCGACGAGTTTGTCGATGGCGGCCTGGGCGGTGGCATCATCGAGAACCCCGTACCGACTCGCATGACCGATCTCACGAATGGCCTTGGCGATATCGTCGAAGACCTTCTTGGAGGTGATCGTGTCATCTCCATCCCAGTATCCGTCATTCAGTGATTGATCGATCGCATCGAATGCCTTGCCGAGGAAATGGTCCGTCCGATTGTCTCCCGACGGATATGTGCCGGCAAGGAGCGCCGCGGCCCTCTTGATCTCCGCCATCGCACCATCGAGGGTGACCCCGATGACGACCGGATCGTGATCCGACGATCGGAACTCGTCACTCGTCTGGTTCGACGGGTTGTTCCAGGCCTGGTAGTCGAGCGCGGGTGGCTCATCAGCATTGATGTGCCAGAACCCGGCACCTGTGACCTGGGTGGCCATCGACTCGTTCGCGAGGGCGTGGTCGAGATAGCCCCACTGGCCCGAGAACACATAGGAGTATGCATCCTGGGCCCGGCCGACACCCCGGTAGGTCTCGATGAGATCCGTGTAGCCGACACCCGTGATGGCGCTGATTGGGTCCTCCTTGGCGTAGGAGTTCAGGTCACCGATGATGAGCGCATCGCCGTCTCCGCTACCCGTGGGATCACCTGCGAGCCAGTTCACCAGAGCGGTGGCTGCCAAGGTACGGGTCACGTTGCAATTGCCCTGACCATCGCCCGTATCGGGATCGCCGAGATCGTCGCAGTCGGAACCCTTCGACTTGAAATGGTTCACTGCAACGGTGAACAGTTCCCCAGTCGAGTTCTCAGCGAACGTCTGTGCGACGACCGGACGACTCTTGTCGTCGTTGAACGTCGGATCGACCGACGAGTCGAGGATTGCGAAGGGACCGACGGGTGTGACCGAGGCCGGTTTGTAGATGGCGGCCACCTTGATGACATCCGATCCGACCGCACCGGTGGCGATGTAGTCGTACGTACCTGCTCCCGCCACGGCATTCAGCCCGTCGACCAGGTCGATGACCGCTGCGTCCGTGGCGTGGTTCTCGATCTCCATCAAGCCGACAACGTCGGCATCGAGCTTGACGATTGCATTGACGATCTTGGTCTTCTGACGCCCGAACTCCTCAACACTGTCTGCGCCACGGCAGCCCTGGTCCGAGGCCGGCCCGCAAATTGGGGCACCGGTATCGATGGTCGAGAAATAGTTGAGCACGTTGAACGATGCGACCGTGAGTTCGCCGCCGACCGATGGTGGGCCAGCCGGACGATCGTTGACCCGGTCGAACGTGACGGGACCGACCGGTTGGATCTCGTAGGCACCGAAGCTGTACCCGAGCACCCCGGTGAGGTTGTCCGTCGAGTCACCGCCTCGGAGTGTGCCACCCATGCCCAGGTATGGCGTCGGATCGTAGTTTGACCATGAAACGCCGTCATCGAGCTGGATGTTGTTCAGGTCGTTGGCGGCCTGGAGTGCCTGGGCGGCTGCTCCCGGGGCCACGACGTTGGTCGGGTTCTCAAGCGGTCCGCCACTCGACAGCATGACCTCGCCGTACTGCCCAAGCGTGTAGACCTCGGTGACGAACAGTGTCTGGCCGAACTCGACCAGCATGCCTTCGACGGCCTCGAACTCGCTCGGATCTGCGACTGGCAGGGACATGGCGGTTGGTGTGACCGTGTCCGAGCCGACGATCGTGATCGAGGTGACGTCGGACACCTGTGTCTGACCGAAGAACTCCTCGGCCACACCGACGACGCGAACAACGTCACCAGCTGCGACATCGTCATAGGTTCCGCCCTGGAACACGAAGACGCCCTCTGACGTCAACGGGTCACCGTCGTGCTGGAGGTCCTCTTCCTGGATGAAGAAGCCGCCGAGACCCGGATACCCCTGGTAATCGCCGGTCACGACGCCCTCGAACTCGACCGTGACACCGTCGAGTGGTGTCGCGTCGCCGCTCCCCTGGATCTCACTGATCAGAACAACCGCGGGCGGGACGACGGGTGTCTCGCACAGATTGGCCTCGCCCGGAGTCGGGGCCCATTGCTCATAGGTATCGGTGTTGCGGTTGCCACCGGAGCCGTCGGGGCACCGCTGGTTCGAGTCGTTGTCCTTGTCTCCAGCCCCGCCTTCATTGACCTGTGGCTGACCAGTATTGATCAGCCCAAGGATTCCTGCGTCATCGGAGTCATTCGTGTCGTAGACGATCGCGTCGACGATGACGCCGGAAGCTGGCTGAGCGGCGTCGTTCGGGTAGTCGGACGCATTGCCGTTGACGAGCACGACTGCGTCCGCACCGTTCTGGATGAGGTTGGAGTTCGGCGACACGTCGAGATCGCAGTTGGCCACGTTGGCAGCGTCGCCACAGAGAACGAAATAGCCATCGGCACCGGTCGAGTGACCATCGAGATCGAACGAGTCGTACACGAGGTCGTCGCTTCCGTTGACAAGGACGATCGAAAGCCCGGTCAGGTCCTCGACGCCACCGCTTGCGGCACGGAGTTCGATGAACTCGGCGACGTCGGTGCCGGGCGTGTCGGCGTCGACCTCGTTGATGATCACGTCGGCAACCGGACCGGGAGGTGCCATGGACGTGGTGGTGGTCGATGAAGTCGTGGTTGTGGTTCCCCCGCTGTCGCATGTGTTGTCGGCGCCAGGCGTCGGTGCGTGTTGGGCATACGTCGACGTGTTGCGGGCGCCACCGGTGCCGTTTGCACAGCGCTGGTTCGAATCACTCGTCGAATCCCCTCCGCCGCCTTCGTTCACCTGCGGCTCTCCAGGGTTGAGCAGGGTGAGAATCTCGGCATCATCGGCGTCGTTCGTGTCGTATGCGATGGCGTCAAGGACCACGGACATGTCGGCGGGCAACGGTGCGTTGTCTGCGTATGGCCCGGCAATCAGAGCCACGGCGTCAGCACCGTTCTGGATCAGATTCGTGTCGGGAGCAACGTCAAGGTCGCAGTTGGCCGTCGTGGCTGCGTTCGCACACAGCACGAAGTACCCGTCGGCGCCCGTGGAATACCCGGTGAGGTCGAACACCTCGTACGACATGTCGGTCGAACCGTTGAAGAACACGAGCGTCATGCCGTCGAGCGAAGCAACGCCACCGCCCTCGACATACAGCTCAACGAACTCGGCAGCATCGTTACCTGCCTGATCGGCATCAACCTCGTTGATGATCACATCACCAGGAGCTGCCCCTGCAGCGGTCATCGGTAACACCGCAAAGAGCATGCTGAGCACAGCAGCGACGGCAAGCAACGATCGTTTGGTCATCGGCAATCCCTCTCTTCGACCTCAACGCCACCCAGCGTGGTGGCCCGACTCCACCGTAGTCAGGTCGTCGGAGCCACGCCCAGACACGGGGATGACCTTCGGGAGAATGTCGCTGGGATGCTCAGGCGCCGCGCACGACATCACCGGCGGCGATGTCACGCGGGCACACGTCAGCAAGTACGCACGGTGCACATTGGGGATCGGTCTTGTGGCACCACGATCGCCCGATGTCCCACAGGGGGAAGTCGAGCTCGCCGGGTCGCTCCGGATGCAGCACGCGTGCCACGGCCACCATGTGGTCGACGGCATCGCGCTCGGCGAGCCCGGTGCGCAGCATCACACGGCGCAGGTGCACGTCGTACGCCACATCGGAACCCCCGAGTTCTCGCACAGTCACGCCGAGGTCCCGTTCGAGCAGCTCGACGGCCATGGCGGCCTTCTTCTGGCTGATGCCTGCGAACTCGCGGAGTCGTTGCTGGAGGATCGCAGCGGTCGGTTCGTCGTTCCAGATCCGTGCGGCGTCGCCCGCGTATGCATCGAGGACTCGTCGGGCGCCGGCAACGACGAATCGTGGGGTTTGGTTCGGGAACCGATGCAGTTTGGGCGGTTCACCGAACGCTGCCACCACTTCGTCGGCGTGCTCGGCAAGATACGTCGGCCCCCAGCCACGGAGTCTGAGCTTGAGCCGATGTGGCAGGATCCAGGCGCGTTCGGCGGGCATCTGATAGTCGACGATCACGCCGATGAGAAAGGCGAACGGATCATCCATCAGCAGGCGGTCCGCTTCCGAATCCCTGGTGAAGACGCCGTTCACACCGGACTGATCGTTCGCGGCGAGCGCTCCCCCGTGGGCGAGGATCGCGTCGACGAGGCGTTGGTCGTGGGTCATCGGCCCGTTCCTAGAGGTAGCGCCGATACCGCGGAGCGAACTCGGCGAACCTGGCTTCGACGTACGGCCCGATCGAGTCGTAGGCGTCGTTGTAGCCGTCGATGTGTCCCGAGAAGTTGAGCCCGGCATTCGAGCACACGGAATCGTCCACTGCGCATACGTCAACCGTCAGCGGTCGGATCTGATCAGGGATGGGGAATCCGCCAAGTGACCCTTCGGACTCGATGAACGGAGCACCGAGGCGCACAAGACCCGACTGGAGGATGTCGCGTGTCGGGTCGCCGAGGAGCACCACGGAGACGATCCTATCGACGGGAGGACGCTCGGCCATCGTCCGTTTGATCACCTGCGCGCCCTGGGAGTAGCCGACCAGGATGATCCCGGTTCCGGGGCACACATTCGCAGCCGTGTCGAGGCGAGCCGACAGGGCGGCCACACCTTTGTCGACCGAGGCGTCGTACTCACCGGTGAACAGCGCGAGGCCGAACGAGTCCACCAGCGAGATCGCGGGGTAGTCGAGCGCAATCGACTCGACGTTGTATCCAGCACCGATGAGTGTGCCTTCCACGTCATCGACCACCCCTCCGACCTGGGTGCCGTAGCCGGCCTGCCCGGACCCTCTGGCCCCGATGATCTGATAGTCGGGGCACCCGTCGGCGACCCCGCTCAACAGTGGAGAGAGCAGGGAAAGCACAATGGCGAGCGACGCGAACATGCTCCGAGGGTAGGCCTGACACACAGATGGTTCGGCCGTCGAATTCGGTCACCCTATGCTGGTCGACCATGGCAGCCACCCAACAATGGATGTATGTGTTCGGACCCGGTGATCGCCCCGAACTCCGAACGGAACCGGGTGCGTGGACCGACGCCGACAACGCCATCGGCTCCGCCCATTACCAGCGCCTCAAGGATGGTGCCGTCGACGGGACCGTCATCCTCGCCGGTCTGTCCACCGATCCAAGCGGTCCCTCCGTGGTGATCTTCGAGGCTGATTCGCTCGAAGAGGCCACGACGTTCATGAACAGCGACCCCTTCGTCGCGGAAGGGCTGTTCACCGCGACCCTCTACCCCTTCGTCGCCTCCCTTGTACGTGGCGAGGTCTGAGCAGCCGGAATAACCGCGCGCCAGCGCCCGTTGCTACAACCCCACAGGCCAGGCGACGATTGACACTTCTGGAGGCGGCATGAGCGACTGGAACACCGGCATCATCAACGAGTTCCGTGCAAACGGCGGCAAGGTGGGTGGTGTGTTCGAGGGCGCTCCCCTCCTGATCCTCCACACCACCGGCGCAAAGTCGGGTCTGCAGCGCGAGAACCCGTTGATGTACCGCACGGAGGGCGACCGACTGTTCGTGTTCGCCTCGAAGGCGGGCGCCGACACCCATCCTCATTGGCTCTTGAACATCCGGGCGAACCCCAAGACCACCGTCGAGCTCCCCGACGAGACGTTCGAGGCACTGGCAACAGAGGTCGCAGAACCCGAGCGGACCGAGATCTACACGCGACAGGGTGAGGCATGGCCACAGTTCGCGAAGTATCAGGCAGGCACCGACCGCATCATCCCTGTGGTCGAACTGACACGGTTCTAGCGAAGAATTCTCGTCACAGCCATCCGTTAAGTTGGAACCAGCTACCCGGATGAGGCGTGACGACAAGCACCACTGCGAGCCACCGAGCCCCCGTCCTCAAGGGCGGTGAGGTCGGGCTGTGCCTCACCCGGATCCATCACGACCGCTTCACCCACGCACCCGTCGTTGAGGACGCCGCCCGCACCCGCCTCACCGAACGAGGTATCGCATTCGAAGCCGAGGTGATCGACCGGATCCTCGCAACCTGCATGGGCTCGGCCGCCGTGGTGAACTCCGTCACCGGAGATGCCCACACGGCAACGATCGATCTTCTCACCAAGGGGGTCGACATCGTCATCGGGGGTCGACTGCGGAGCCCCGACGGCCTGCTTGTCGGTGCTCCCGACATCCTCGTGCGAACACCAACCGGTTATGTGGCCATCGAGGTGAAGGGCCACAAAGTGCTCGGCGACTCGGGGGCTCCTGTCCGGCTGGCACCGCTGAGTGACCTGACGAACGTCTCCGAGGAGTCCGACCTACGGTTCCGATCCTTCCGCAAACGTGATCTGTACCAGGTCGCCCACTACTGGCGTTTGCTCGACTCCCTCGGGTTCGCATCCACCGATCGGATCGGCGGCGTGATCGGGACCGACGAGCCGACGAAGTGCACATGGGTGGACCTCGACACCGAAGAGGTCAGCGTCATCGACGAGGTGATCGCGTGGGGGGACGCAGCCCTCGCCGCAGTCGAACACGGGGCTGCGCATCCCGAGACACCCCTCGAACGGCCGTGGTGGCGAGGCGAATGTCGACGGTGTGATTGGGCTCCCCTGTGCCACGCCGAACTGGTCGCCATCGACGACCCGACCTTGATCGCGGGCATCGGCATCGCAGAACGCGATGTGCTGGCAGACGCAGGGGTCACCACCGGCGCTGCCATCGCCGATCTCGAACTCGATGACGAACGGATCCCCGAACCCTCCATCGTGATCGACGCCCGTGTCAAGGTCGCCGGACGCCTCTTGCGACGAGATGCTGGCGTCACGGGCATGGCGGTCCCATCGGCGCGACGGGAGGTGGACTTCGACATCGAGACATTCAACGGCAAGATCTACCTCGCCGGGTTCCTCGTGAGCGAGGGATCGACCACCGAGTTCGCTCCGATCGTCGACTGGACGGGCACCGAGGAGTCCGAACGGCTCTTCGTCGCAGACATGTTCGACCGCCTCGCCGAGTATGCGAACCCTGACACGATCGTTCTCCATTGGTCCGAATACGAACGCAAGCAGCTGATGTTGGCGGCGAAGCGACACGGTCTCGGCATTCCGGGCTACGACTCGGTCGCCGACTGGTTCGACGCCCACGCTTTGGACCTGTACCAATGGTCGAAAGAGACGTTCGTGTCCCCCACCGGGTTCAGCCTGAAAGCCGTTGCGCCGCTGTGTGGATTCGAGTGGAGGGACAACGACCCCGGTGGACTCCAGTCCGAGCTCTGGTACGAGATGTTGCTCGCGGGCGACCTCGAGATGCGACAACGACTCCTCGAATACAACGAGGACGATGTCGCAGCACAGCTCGCCATCCGCACCTGGATCCGCAGCCAGGACAACGGCGGCGGCCCCGGTTCATCGATCCCTGCCGTCACCGACTGGCCCCTCCCGACCACGAACCACTGAATCTTCGGGCCATTTCGGCTCGTCGGATTCCGCTCGCAAATTGCCGTGGTCGGTAGGCTCCCGACCACCATCCTCGCTGGTGCGGGGTGCGACAATCAAGGGGTCCTGTTGCGATCTGTCGGTGCGGCATTGCTGTCGGGGTTGGTACCGGGTGCGGGCCAACTCGTTGCACGCCGCCCGCTTCGAGCCCTGTTGTTCTTCCTCCCGACCGTGGCGCTCACCGCCGGTGTGCTGCTGTTCATCGACCGCGGAACGCTCGGGATGGCAGACCTGCTGGTGCGGCCGACCTTCCTCACCGGACTGTTGATCCTCGACGTCGTCCTGCTTGCCTGGCGCTTTGCCGCGGTCGTCGACGCGTTCGCCATCACGTCGAAGCCGGGCGAACGGGGTTGGCTTGCGATTCCCCTGACGCTGGTCCTGCTCATCGTTGCGGTGCCGCACGTGATCGCGTGGGACTACGGCACCCGAACCATCTCTGCCCTCAACACGACCTTCACGGCTGGACCACCGACCGGTTCGGTTCGGTTCGTGAACATCCCGCTCCTCGATGATGTCAAGACTGACCGACCACCGAAGAAGCCGACGATCGTGCGGAACGTGTATCGGGACCAACCGAGAAACGCCATCTACCGCCAAGGGCTCGGCGACCCCGATGCGGTCGCCGTCTGGCTCGACATCGCCAACACCAACATCAAACCAGCACCGTATCTGGCGCCTGAGAATCCCCTCGACAAGGATCGGCTCACGATCCTGCTCGTGGGCGGAGACGCCGGGCCGGGGAGAGAGGGCCTTCGTACCGACTCGATGAACATCGCCACCATCGATCTGAAGACCGGTCAGGCGGCTCTCTTCGGTCTACCGCGGAACATGAAGTTGGTACCGCTGCCCGAACGGTTCGAGGAGTCGTTCCTCGAACTCGAGGAACGGGTGATCGAGAAGGACCTCACCGACGAGGATCAGGACGGGTTCCCGGACCACTGGGTTGACCTCGACGGCGACCTCATCCCCGATGAACCCGAGTTCGAATCGTGCAAGTGTTGGCCAACACTCCTCAACGAGGTGCACCAGTACACGCTCGACTGGACGTCGACCTACCCGTACTCACCCGACCCCGGCCTGTCCGCGCTCAAGGACATCATCTCGAACCTCATCGACCTGCCGATCGACTACTTCGTGATGGTCGAGATGGGTGGCTTCGTCGACGTGATCGACGCCATCGGCGGTGTGGACGTGCTGGTCAAGGAGCCGTACCACGTCACCGTCTCGGCACCCCGTGAGGGCGCACCGAAGGCCACGGTGAACGTGGAACCCGGCATGAACCATCTCGATGGGCTCGAGGCGCTTGCCTATTCGCGTTGGCGCATCGGTTCGTCCGACTATCACCGCATGCGACGTCAGCGCTGCCTCGTGCGTGCAGCCGTTGCACAGACGGACAAGCTTGAGCTGATCCGGGCGTTCCCCAAGCTGCTCGACGTCGTCAAGAACTCCGTGACCACCGACATCCCCCTCGATTCGCTCCCCGATCTCGTGTGGGCAGCGGGTCAGATCGATCTCGACAAGATCGCCACCGTCGGTTTCGTGCCCCCCACCTACAACGACGGGCGAACGCCCGGCGGCTATCCGATCCCGAACGTGCCGCGGATACGGGCCAAGGTCAAGCAGGTGCTTGAGGAAGGTGTCACCGCCCAGTCGAACTCGGGCGAATCCGAATGTAGCTGAGCAGCATCTGGACAACAGAGAGGGGCCCACATCGGGGCCCCTCTCTGCGGATGGTCGGATTCAGTGACTATGCGGCTGGGACAACAATCACCGTTCCTTGCATCCACGGGTGGGGCTGGCAGAAGTATGGGAACTCGCCAACCTCGGTGAACGTGTACGAGAACGTCTCGCCCTCGGCCAGGAACCCCGAATCGAACAACCCGTCGGCCGTCGCAACGAGGTCGGCAACCGTCCCGGATGTGACGGTGTGCATCGTGGTGTCCTCGTTGGTCCACACGACCGTGGTCCCGACCTCGACCGTGATCTCGTTCGGCGAGTAGGCGTCAGCCGAATTGTTCGGATCGAGCCAGCCGTCCTTGGTGATCGTCACGTTCTGCGCATTCGCATCCGGTGGTGGCGTCGCTTCGCCGCCGCCTTCGGCGTCGAACGCCGCCGTGTAGATCTCGGCGTTCTCGTTGCCTGCGATCTCGATGATCCCGAGCGCTCCCTTGTAGAACGTGCGGGTCAATGCGTGATCCACGAGGAGAACGTTCATCGGGACCTGCCCGACGAGTTCGACGATCGTGCCGCCACCGGCAGGGACGAGGGTGGTCTGTGAACCACGGATGATCGGGTTCCCCGGCGTCGTCGCACCCTCGGGATAGACCGCATCCCAGTGCGATCCGATCGGATGGAAGCTCGATATCAGGTTCAATCCCTCGTTCACGAAGTAGATCCGCGCACGCTCGCCGACGTTCATCTTCAAGGAACCGTCACCCTGGAGGGCGCCGATGACACCGTTGAACACGACGTAGGTCGGCTGTTCCTCGAACAGACGCTCCATGTCGATGTCGACGAGACCGTCGGCATCTGGTTCGGTGGTGTACCACTCGGACTGCACGATGGCCCACTCGTGATCGGCGTCTGGCAGCGGAACCTCGGGATCCACGATGAACATGCCGTACATGCCGTGCATGATGTGGACGGGAACGTCGCCGTAGGCGCAGTGGTACATGAAGGCACCCGAGTACAGGAGCCTGATGCTGATCGTTGCCGACTCACCGGGTGCAGCAACGAGTCCCGCCGCACCCCCACCTTGTCCTGTGACGGCGTGGAAGTCAATGTTGTGCGGGTGGGTGTTGCCGGCAAGGTTCGTGAGGGTGATCGTGACATAGTCACCGACCCGTCCACGGAGGATCGGTGCGGGTGTTCCGCAGACGACCTCTTCGTCGCCTTCGATCCGGTAGCCCCACATGTCGATCTTGATGCCGTTCTCGGCGTCGATCTCGCACACGTTCTCGAGTACTTCGAGCCTGACCTCGTACTTGGCCTGATAGTCGCGGGTGATCGGCTCTCCTGCGCTCGGTGCGTAGAACACGTGCTGCTCGTCGGCAGGCGCGTTCTGGAGATCCGCTATGGGCGTCAACTCGGGGATCACGCTCACATCGCTCGGAATCGATCCCGAACCCCCGACCAGCTCGCCGGCTATGTCAAGGTCGTCGACCGCCTTCTGCACGAGCAGATCAGCGGTGCTCTGGTCCATGGACGGGCGCCCGGCGGTGATCGCAAGGGCGATCACGCCGATCAGCATCGCAAACGCGACGCCAGCGACCGCTATGGCGGTCCACACACCAAGTACTGCATGGGTGTGGTCTGGTTTTGGTGGGTATGGCTGCGGACTACTCATCCGACTGCTCTCCTTCGTATGACCCGCACTTCCAGCCTTGAGGCATGAACGGGTACTC
>CBDUOH010000070.1:0-11199 GCA_965368815.1 uncultured Acidimicrobiia bacterium | reverse complement strand
ACCTGGCTCCCCGTCAGCGGCAGTAGGTAGCCACAGCTGATACGACCCACGGACGTCGGAGCGGTCACGGACCACCCGACGATCCGTGGGTCTGTCTGCTCTGTTGATGCACCATGATGCGACGTACCATCTCACCATGCCAGGAACCAACCGTGCCACACGAGTTCGAGGAACGTTGCCATGCTGATTGACGGAAGGACGCTTCCCCAAGGAACGACGATCGAAGCCGACATCTGTATCGTCGGAGGGGGCCCCGCCGGGATCTCGGTCGCCTACGAATATCTCGACAATCCGAGCGTTCGCGTCGTTGTTGTCGAAAGTGGCGGACTCGAGTTCGATGAGACGGTCCAGGACCTCGCAGAGACGAGTCAATCCGGTCAGCCCTACTACCCGATCAAGGAAACGCGCATTCGGGCGTTCGGTGGGTCCACCATGTCCTGGGGCGGTATCAGCGCACCGTTCGATGTCATGGATTTCGAGGAACGCTCATGGGTCGACAACAGCGGGTGGCCGATCTCACGAGCCGACCTCGAGCCCTACTACACGAAGGCCAAGACGGTCGGCGAGGTGCTCAACCCCGACGCCCGCGCTGTCGGCGAGGGCGTCTTCGGTGACGAGCACGGCCCGACGCCATCGACACGATGGGCGGAGGTCTACTTCAGCGCACCGACCCGGTACGGCAGGTCGTATCGTGACCGGTTCGAGAAGTCACAGAACGTCTCGACACTGCTCCATACGACGGTGCTCGAGATCGAGACCAACGAGGAACAATCGACCGTCACGGGTCTGCGAGCCAGCGGCCTCGGAGCGACACCGTTCCGGATCGTCGCCACCAACTATGTGCTCGCCGGCGGCGGCATCGAGAATGCTCGCATGCTCCTGCTGTCCGGAAACCGCGAACGCGGTGGACTCGCAAACGAGCACGACGTGGTCGGGCGCTACTTCCAGGAACACCCGGGAGCCAAGGACAGGTTCCTGCTTCCCGATGACTCCACCGCTCTTGCTTCACGCGTCCAAGGCGCGGCGGGAACACTGAACTTCTCACGCCTCGGGCTCTCTGACGCCGTCCAGCGAAACGAGGAGCTCCTCAACTACATCGTCAATGTCTCCTTCGGCTACGCCGGGCAGACCACTGAGCAGTTCCAGGCGGTTCGCAGGATCGTCAACGCCAGCCGGAAGCCATGGTCAGACAGCCCCTATCTCCAGGACGTCGGGGGCGGTCCGAACAAGGTTCGTCTGGAAGATGTGAAGACGGCTCTCAAGAAACCACACCTCGCGTTCAAGAGCGCTTTCGGGGCGAGGTTCGAACCGGCGCGACTCCGGCAGTTCCTCCACATCGAGTCGAACGTCGAACAGGTGCCAAGCACGCAGAACCGGGTCTCGCTCACCTCGGAAAAGGACGCCTTCGGTCTGCCGCGGGCGAACCTGCATTGGCGCCTCGACGACCTCGAGGAGAAAACATACCGCCGGGGACTTGAGCTGGTGGTCGACGCCCTCGATCAGTACGCGCCCGGCCTCAAGGACGGTCGCATGGACTACCCCGATCCCTGGCCCGATGCCGTACACGGCAACTGGCACCACATCGGAACGACTCGGATGCACAACGACCCGACCCGCGGCGTGGTCGACGCAGACTGCAAGGTGCACGGCATTGCCAACCTGTTCGTCGCAGGAAGTTCCGTGTTTCCCACTGGCGGAGCGACCTCACCGACTCTCACGATCGTCGCACTCGGTCTACGGCTTGGTGACCACCTGAAATCCCTCGTCAATTCCTGAGGATTCGGTCACCACGGCTCCACCGTCGCCCAGGGCAGCTCAGGAACGCATGCGCAGTTCGGTGCGGAGTGCCTCGAGGTACACGGCCATCTCGGTCGCCTTGTTGCCGCGTCGAAGCAGGCGATACAGAAGCCGGCGAGCTCGAAAACCATTCACGAGGAGCCAGGCGATGACGACCCGACGGACGCCGGACATCGTGAGGTTGAGGTACTGGCCCCATCCCTTGCCCCTTTGCTCCCACGCCCACGCAGATGGGAGCTGTGAGGAGCCACCGTCGAAATGTTCGACCACGACATCAGCGAGCAGGACCTGCATGCGTCCTCGCTCGACGAGCCTGCGGCCCAGATCGAAATCCGACATGAACACGAAGTATCTCTCATCGAAGCCCCCGATGACCTCGAAGTCCGAGCGACGAATGGCCAGGCAGGAGCCGGATATCCAACCCACCTCGAGTCGCTCTGCGTGTCTCGGGTAGTAGTAGAGCCCGATGGTTGGGAACACTTTGTGGAGCCCGAGCACGTGAGCCAGGACTCGAGGGATCGTCGGCAGCGCTCCTCCGCCCGCGGTTCGGATGCCGGTGGGCCCGCAACTTGCCACTGCCTCCGATTCATCGAAGACCTCCATCATGCGGTCGAGTTCCGAGCGCCTCGGCAGCGTGTCCGGGTTCATGAACACGAGAAACTCAGCATCGGTGGCCCTGGCGCCTGCATTTGCACCTGCTGAGAACCCCAGATTCCCTCCGGCATCGATCTGCGTGACATTGGGCCTGGAATCGACCAGATCACGAAGATCGTCCTCGTCCATCGAGTTGTTGACCACAACGACGGGCACTTCCGTCCCGATGCTGTCGAGAAAGCCTGTGAGAGGAGCCCTGGAGCGATATGCCACCACGACCACGACGTAGTTGAACGAGTGCTCCATCAGCGCACCCACGACCCCTCGGTGTCCTGACCGTACGCCTGCCAACCGTCGCGGTCGAGCCTGCGACCCAGCCACAGGTAGTCGTGACCGACGCTGCCGAGGTAGGTATTCGACGCGAAACGGTTGTTGCGCGTGGTGAAGACGTCATCGCTCCCGACGTCCTCCACGATGCCCATCTTGCCGGTTCCGAGGTCGATCGTGTTGTGGTGTACGAAGAGATCCACAAGGAGCCGCTCGCCGTGCAGCCCGGAGCCCCGGTCCTGTTGGACCCCGGTGATTCCGTTGCCGTTGTCCGAGACCACGTTCGCAAACACCTCGACGTCGCCGGATGCTGCCACGAGGATGCCTGCCCCCCACAACCATGATGACTTCTCAAGGCCGTTCCGCTCAACGACGTTGCGGGTGATCGTGGCCGATCCACTGATCTCATGGAAGATTCCGGGCCCAAGATTGTCGAACACATGGTTGTCTTCATAGAGCGTGTCCACCACGTCGATGTCGGCCCACAGACCCGGACCCTCGTTGTGGTGGACATCGTTGCCCGAGAATCGGACATCCGCGCTCCGGGTCACCTTCACCCCGCCTGCCTCCCATTCCCAATCGAAACCTGCCGTGTTGTTGTAGGCGATCTCGCACTCCTCGATCACAAGCCCCACGCCCCCGGCACCGGTGACACCGAGTTGACCGTTGTGATGGATGTGCGTGTTCCTGATGGTTGTGTGGTCGCCAGCCCGGATTCCGGCGCCGTGGTTGTACGCAACATCAACGCCGTCGATGAGCCATCGCTCGCCCCGATCACCCTCTCCCGGTTCCTGGGCCTGGATCGCCCCCTCCTGGGCCGGCGTGGCGTACATCTGTACCGTGAGACCCTGGATCGTCACGTTGTCGGCGGATCCGACGAAGGCGTACGACTCGGTACTCAACTCGACCCGACGATTCTGTGGATCGTCGGCGATCCAGATCGAATCACCATCGCGGAACCACGAGCCCGGCTCCAACTCGTCACGGGCCGTGACCTGCCACAACATCACCCCGTCGATGAAGAGGTCCTGCGTCAACGAACAGCCTTCGTACCCATCGACACACCGCCCGTGATTGCGATTGTCGTCGCCGATACCGTCAACCCGCCAGCGATCCCCCTCCGCTGAAAAAGCATCGATCACGACGGACCCGTTCATCACGGACCCCGGCAAACCGATGAACGTCATGCCGTCCTTGGGCTCCACCCTGTGCCCTCGATGAGTGCCCGGTAGCAGGACGAACGTCGTGCCTTCGGGTGCTTCGTCCACAAGTGCCTCGAGATCCATGTCGGGGCTGACCGATACCCCGGAGGTCAACTCAGGTGGAACGGTGACAGAATCGGGCGGTATCTCGACTGTCACAGGTTCGGTGGTCGGCGGAAGCGACACACTCGCTGCTCGCGATGGCGCCGGTGTGGAGCATCCCGCAGAGGCCAGGGCGACCACAGTCGCAAGGCAGATGGCTATCCGACCGTGGTACGACCTGACTGAACGGTCCAGGATCCTGTTGCGTAGGTTGGACATCGAGTGCTGGATGGGGCCGTTCCTGGTCGGGATGAGGCTGTCATCCTATCGAAATCGGGCGCCTCGCTCCGCCGCTTCGATGGCGCAGCCGCTGCCCGTCGACCCGGACCGTTCCTACCAGATCCAGGTACCCAGATCGGCTCGCCAGTCGTTGGAATACTCGCTGAGGTCACAACCACCGCCGTTCCAGAACCCGTTCGAATACCCACCCGCGGCAGTGAAGTCGACAGAGTTCCCGACGATCTCCACCGAACCGCATGGGGCACTGATGTCCCACGCGTAGATCCCGACATTGGACCAGTAGTGGCTTGAGGAGTAGATCGTGTTGTTCCGGATGGTCATGTCGTACCCACCAGCGACCCCGATCCCGACCTGACCGGGATCGACGAGTACGTTGCCCTCGGCGACCTGGTGGGATCCACCACCGTCACCAAGCAGGATGCCGGTGCCGGACCGTGACGGTCCCCCATTCTTGAGATGGTTGTTCTCGACCCGGATGGGGGAACTCGCCGTGCCGTTCGACTGGTAGACCGAGATCAGGTCCTCGGCGTTCGAGCCACCGAGCGCATTCGCTCCCCGATTGCTCGAAATCGACGATGACGGCCCGTCAACCTTGTCGAATTGGACGAAGTTGCGACCCGTGTATGCGAACGCGTTCTCATTCACGCGAATCGAATCCGACCTGTGCGCGAGGACACCTTGGTTGGTCTCAGTGATGTAGTTGCCCGAGACAAGGACGTTGTCCGAGTCGGTGATGTAGACACCCTGGTCGCCACACGGTCCGATCGTCGAGTTCCGGATCGTGATGTTCGACGAGCCGGATACGACGACACACGGACCATTCGGATTCGTGATGTGCAGGTTCTCGATCACCACATTGGAACGTCCAGAGACGCGCACCTGACCGGACGCCGGTCGTGGCGGTGGGCTTTCGAATCCGGGCACGCCGATGACCCCGCTCGGTACCGTCTCAACGCCACTCGCAGCGACGGCACGCCGGTACCTGCCTACGTTGAGCGCGTAGCTCGCGGCGCCACTTTGGTGTTCATTGTTGAGATACAGGGTGCCGTTCGAGTACCGATACACACCGACGGTGTCCACGCCGTCGCCATCCCAGTCACCGGCGAGCACTTGGTCTCCCGAGCCCCCGAAGTAGTAGCTGCGGTCCACCCGTCCGGTGGTGCGGCTGTTGGTGAGGGCTATCAGGCCTGTCGATGGACGGAAGATGCCAACGGTGTCCACCCCATCGCCGTCGAAATCGCCGATCACGGGAACATCACCGAATCCACCAAAGTGGAACGACACGTCGGCGATCGGTGCTCCCAGCGTGTAGCTCAGATAGAACTGGGCCTCGGACGGACGGTAGATGCTGACGGTGTCGCAGCCGTTGCCGTTGAAATCCCCGACAATCGGGATGTCCGATGGGTTGCCGAAGATGTACTGGCTGTGTGCAACGCCCTGCGTGTTGGAGTTGCGCAAGTAGACGAGACCGGTAGAGCGTCGATACATGCCAGGGGTCTGCTCACCGTCGCAGTTCCAGTCACCCATCAGCGGTTCATCACCGGGGTTTCCGTAGTAGAAACGACCGATGAGCGATGAGGGCCGGAGGTCCTGGTACAGGGTGAAGATGGCGTTCTGATCGACGAAAGCAACAGTGTCACACTCGGTTCCCGTGCAGGTCTCCGCAGCTTCGGCGCGTTGGCTCGCGATCGCCGTGATCGCCAATGCGGCAATCGCCACGAGGAGCACCTGGACGAATCTGGAACGAATCAAAGAACTGGTTCTGGCTGCAAAGGTGTGCATGTGAATCCTGGTCATAGGGGTCGCCAACGCTTGACTGCCGACGCCCGGTATGTCTCGGAGTTCGAATGAGGTAGGCCCGCCCAGACCATCGCTCCCGGAATCCCCGGCGTCGTGTCTATTGAACAGCCATCCGATGTCGTCGACAAATCCTCTTTGGTGACTAGTCCGTTTGTGGACCGTTCGGATGGTTCGTTTTTCGAGCCTATCACCCTCATTATTTAGAGGCACCCCAAACGGATCACTGTCAGAAGATCCCAGGTCCGAGAGGGGCGTCCCAGTCGTTGCCGCTGACCGATACGTTGCTGCATCCGCCACCGCTCCACCATGCGTTCGAGTAGCCACCGGCGGCAGTCCAGTTGACCTGGTTGCCCGACACCTCGATGTTGGCGCACGTCGATCCGTACTGGTTCCACACGTACAGCCCGACATTCGACCACGACTGGGAAGCCGAGTAGATCTTGTTGTTGCGGATGGTGACGTGGTTACCCGAGGCGACGCCGATACCGACCTGTCCCGGATTCACGAGCACGTTGCCCTCGACGACCTGATACTCGCCACCGCCATCACCGAGCATGATGCCGGACCCCGAATCCGAAGGCCCTCCGTTGCGGAGATGGTTGCCGACGATGCGGATGGGCGATCCGGATGTCCCGTTCGACTTGTACACGGAGATGAAGTCTTCGGCGTTCGATCCACCGAGCTGGTTCTGGCCGCGGTTCCCCGAGATCGACGAACCCGCGCCGTTGACCTTGTCGAACTGGACGAAGTTCCGCCCCGCGTTGATGAACGCGTTGCCATTCACCGCGATCGACTCCGAACGATGAACGAGGACACCGTTGGCGGTATTGGTGATGTAGTTCCCGGTCACCGAAGCAGTGTCGACGTCAGAGAGATACACCGCGTCGTCACCACACGGTCCGATCGTCGAGTTGCGGATGGTGACATTGGTTGCGTTCGTCACCGTCACGCAGGCACCGTTCGGGTTGGATATGTGGAGGTTCTCGATCACCACATTGGATTCACCAGAAATCGATATCGGTCCGCTCGACGTGCGATCCGGCGGCGTGTCGAACCCCGGGATCGAGGGCGGGTTGCTGTCATCGGGTGGGGTGGGACTTGGCGCCGGCGTGGGCGACGGTTCCGGTGTCGGAACGTATTTGATCGGATCGAACACCGGGCCATCGAACGCGTCACTGTCGATCCCGGAAACCGGAACGACCGTGACCCCTCGACCCACATAGAGCGACCCGTCGGCCAGACCGGTCGAGTTCGAGTTCCTGTAGTAGAACATTCCCGTCGACGGACGATACGCGGCCACGGTGTCCTCGCCATCGCCGTCCCAGTCACCGGCGATCACCTGGTCACCCGGGTTGCCGAAGATGACGTGCTTCGCCGAACCTCCGATGCTGTTGTCCGACAGGAACACGCTGCCCACATCATCGCGATGAAGGCCCACGGTTTCGATCCCGTCGCCGTTGAAGTCACCCGCGAACGATCGGTCCCCCGGGTTCCCGAACAGGAATGTGGCCTCTGCGGGTCCGAACTCGGCGACGTTCTTCAGATACGCGGTGGCGCGGTGTGAGCGGTAGACGGAAACGGTGTCACAGCCGTTGCCGTTGAAGTCGCCGGCAATGGCTCTATCACCCGGGTTGCCGAACAAGTAGGACGTGTCGGCGACGCCGGCAGAATTGGAGTTGCGAAGGTAGACGCCACCGGTCGAAAGTCGATAGACGCCAGGCGTTTCCTCTCCATCGCAGTTCCAGTCGCCCATCAAAGGGACATCACCTGGCTCGCCGAACGAGAATTCGATCGTGCGGGAGTCGTCGGCGATCTCGGAGAGGATCGTGAACCCACCGTGCGCATCGACGATGGCAATCGAATCGCGGTCGGAAACCCGGGCCTCGGCGGTACTCGCTCCGACGATGGCGAGCACGGAAAAGCACAATGCGAGCGCGACAACAGGGATGATGCCGAGCCGAGACGCCTGCCTTGCCGATCCCTCCCGTCCAACCGACGACAAAGCAACAGACGAAGTTCGTGTCCCCATAGATCCTCCTGATCAGCGCTTCGTTCAAAATCGGTCGCTATGCAGGACGGCTTGAGGGAATCATTTCGGTTTGTCCAAAGTGACTAGTCATCCGCTGCGTTCGGGCCGGACACGGAACCGAGCTCGCATGGCGCCCGATGGGCGAATCCGTGGCTCCGACGCGGCATCGCTACATGGGTGTTGCCCACAGACCGATACGATGCATGAGGACCAGCGGCGAACACCTGAATGGGTCGCGGATGTCCTCGTACGACGACGGAGATGAAACGAGAGTGCAAGAGGAAACCGCCTCCCCGCCGACCACACGTTCGGGTCGATTCTTCGCACGAAAGCTGCCCGCGGGAATCGCCGATGCTGCCTTCGCCTCGCTGGCCACGTTCGCCGCCGGGTTGAGTGCCGTCACGCTGTTCAGCGATGTCGACCGCGGCGTCTATGCCCTGTTCTTCTCCGCATTCGGACTCGGTGTCGTACTCCCCTGGGATCTCATTCTGATTCCTGCCGAGGTGAATGCTGTGTCCTACGACGTCGTCGACCGGATGCGCCGAGCACCCGACACGCTGAAGATGGGACTTCGCGCCTCGATCGTCGGGTCGTCGGCAATCCTCGTGGCAGCCTTCTTCGGTGCGTCGATGACGGACACTGGGGTTCTGGTCGGGCTATCCGTCACCGCGGTCATAGCGACGATCCTCTCCCCTCTCCAGGACCACATGCGGCGTCTGCTCCACATAGCGGAGCTCTCATGGAGGGCCGCAGCCGTGTCGATGGTCCAGTTCGTCACCGTGGTGGTGAGCCTCGGCGTGATGTACATCCTCGACGCACCGTTGGCGATCATGCCGTTCGGTTCGCTCGCCATCGCAAACGCCGCGTCCCTCACCACAGGATTGATTCTCGGTGACGTCATGCATCAGAAACCGCTCGCCGAGCCGTTGCGGTTCTGGGCCCTGGCCAGCGACGGCAAGTGGTTGCTTGCCCAGGCGCTGATCCCGTCCGTGGCGCATTTCGCCGTCGCAACGATCATCGCTGCCTTGGCTGGTCCCGAGATTCTCGGCTACACGGAGGCGGCCAGAGTCGTGGCCCAACCCGTCCTCGTGTTCGCAACGGGGCTCACCGCGGTTCTCGCTCCACGGGCGATGCGTGCAGCCATGGATCTCGACCTGATCGCGGCCCGACAAGCACGGCGAATGTATCTGTCTCTCGTGATGCTGGCCGGCGCTGCCTACCTCGTAGCCGCTTCGACCGACTGGATCGGGAACCCGATGGGCTACGTCGTCCCTGCCGCCTATGTGGTGCCGTGGCTCGTCTCCGCCATGGTGATCGGGAACATGACAACCGCAGCCTTGTACCTCGACACGAACGAGCTTCTCGGTGCAAAGAAGGCACGGCCGATGAGCATCGTGTCGATCGTCCTGAGTCCGATTCTGGTGCTGGTCGCGCTGACTGCCGCGACGACAGAAGCGTTCGCACGGCCGCTCGGAAAGTACCTGCGCAATACGATCCAGTTCGTGTGGTATCGACGGATGCTCGGAGACCACTACAGGAACGACGATGCGATTGTCGGCGCCCCCGAAGGTCCGGCCGAGATCCCCAGTTGAGGCTTCGTTCCTATGACCCGGCGGGCAGCCGTCCCGTGGCGGCATGAGCGAGGGGGCTGTGATTGCTCCAGCCCGAGATCATGAAGATCGTGAGGAGCGCGTGGTGGAGCATGGGTCGTCGGTCCAACTGGTCGAGCCATTTGTGCACCATTGGCAGTCCGTCTGAAGCCCACAGCGGTGATGCGTCGATCTCAGCACGGACGAAGCCCATATTGCGCTGGAGAAATGTCGCTCCATCGAACAGGAAGTAGTGCTTGCCGACGGCGTCTGCGTCGTAGTCGAGATACCGCAGAAGCATCTTGCGCAACAGCATCTTGTTCTTGTTGTTGTCGAAATCGAATCGATCCTCATGCGGAAGGTTGAAGTAGTAGTCGACGAGGTCGTCGTCACACCATGGCAACGAAGCACCCAATCCGATCGCGGTGGCCGCAAGCTTCTGTTTCAAGAGAACCTGTGTTGCATGGATCTGTCGTCGCAACACGACGTGCAACATCTCATCGCGGTCCAAATCCGACACGGTACGACTCACTTCGTACCACCAGTCGCTCATGTCCACCGGGTCCGGGCGCAATCGACGGACGTGTTGCATCCTCAGGTTCCGTCCTGGCATCGTCGCCTCAGCCCTGCTCCGAGCGAGGTAATTCAATGGGGAATCGACCGGGGCGAGACGGCGAACTGCCGAAGCAATGGGCTTGCCGCGGATGCGATACCGCTGTTTCCGTCTGCTTCCCCCCGAACCGGGATAGTTCATGTAGTTGTCGTTGCCACCTCCGTCGAGGATGGCGCCCGAGGGGTTGCTGACGGCAGCTGTGGCGAAGATATAGGGAATCTGCGACAGATCAACGCCGGGCAAGGGCGATTTCGCGAAGAAGTTGACCATGGTCTCGGCAACGACGCCCTCGTCGGTGGGGACATCGACAATCTGGTGCTCCAGGCCGAGCCTTTGACATATCTCGGCGGCAAGCGGCGGCTCCGGGTCCTCGGGACCCGACCGGTAGGTCACGCAGGGAATGTCGGTTCGCCCGGCCTCGGCCAAAGCCAGGGCAATCGATGGCGAATCCATGCCCGAACTCATCATCAGGAATCCGCTGTTTCCGTGCTCCTCCAGCTGGCGGACGGTGGAGGCGGTCAGCAGCTCGAACAGCTTCGCTTCATCGGCGACACTGTCCTGTCGCGACATGTCGAGCATCCAGGGGAATGAGTAGTCAAGCGACACTGACAGGGATTCTGCCCGCCGTGTGACACGTGCAGTATCGCCAATCGACAGGATCTGGATCTCGTCGTACAACGTGTGGGGAATCGGAACCATGGCATTGTGCAACAGCGACGACAAACCGAGGTTGCTCATCGTGAGCCCGGTCCCGAGCGACGTGAGCCTCGTGCCGAGTTCTGCGATGTCGGTCGAAAGGATCAGCCGGTCGTCCGAGCAATGCATGTAGATGTCGCGATAGACGGTTCGGTCCCCGGTGATCGTCAATCCCCCATCGGTGTGGGCAATGAACGGCGACCAGAACGG
>CBDUOH010000069.1:0-11205 GCA_965368815.1 uncultured Acidimicrobiia bacterium | reverse complement strand
GGCGGGGACCACGCCTACGCTGGCTGCCACCACGAGCGCGGTTCCCGGACGCGGGGACCGAGGAGGATCGAGACACCATGGGCAAGCGAAACGTGTTGTTGGTCATGTCGGATCAGCACAACCCCCGCATCAGCGGGTTCGCAGGGCATCCGCTGGCGAAGACGCCGAACCTCGACCGTCTCGCATCCGTCGGCCGGGTCTTCGAGAGTGCGTACTGCACCAGCCCGATCTGCGTGCCGGCCAGGGCGAGCGTCGCCACCGGTCGCTACGTCCACGAGATGGGGACGTGGGACAACGCAGCGCCATATGTCGGTGACCCCAAGAGCTGGGGGCACCACCTCGGCGATGCCGGCTACGACGTGACGACGATCGGCAAGCTCCACTTCCGCAACACCGAGGACGACACCGGTTACCCCGACCAACGGCTGGCGATGCACATCCACGGCAAGGGCGATCTCCGAGGGATCTCACACCGTGCCGAAGGCGACACTCCGATCCCTGGCCGGGGTTTCAACAACATCCGCAACGCCGGCGCCGGTGAATCCGACTACACGCGATTCGACCGGGCCGTGGCCGACGAGGCCGTGCGGTACCTGGCCGAGGAGGCATCGGATGATCCGTGGGCTCTCATGGTTTCGTTCGTGGCTCCACACTTCCCGCTCATCGCCCCGCAGGAGTACTTCGATCTGTACGACCCGGCTGATATCGAGATCCCCTCGAGAGACCGTGGACCGTGGGATCACCCGGAGGTCGACGTGTTCCTCGCAGCGTTCGGCATTACGGAACCGTTCACCGACGACGAGATCCGCAACGCACTCCACGCCTATCTGGCGCTGTGCAGTTTCCTCGATGCCAACATCGGGCGGGTGCTCGATGCGCTGACGGCTTCGGGCCACGACGACGACACACTTGTCGTGTACACGTCCGATCACGGTGAGAGTGCCGGTGCCCACGGGCTGTGGTTCAAGCACCTGATGAACGAGGAGTCGGTCGGGGTCCCGATGATCGTGAAAGGTCCCGGGATTCCAAGGGGGTTCGTGCCCGATCCGGTCTCACACGTCGACCTGTTCCCCACGTTCCTCGACTGGGCGGGGGTAGCGACCGAAGCCGATCTCCCCGGTACGTCGCTTGTGACCGATCCCGACCCTGCACGCACGATCATGGCCGAGTACCACGCCAACGGGACGATCGGGGCGAGCTTCATGGTGCGACACGGCCGCTACAAGTACATCGAGTATGTCGATGGTCCACCGATGCTCTTCGACCTCGTAGCTGACCCCGACGAGACCGCCAACCTGGCAGGCGACCCGGCGCACGCCATGGTGGTGGCCGACTGTGCCCGCCGGCTCCGTGTGTTCTGTGACCCGGTGACGGTCGACGCCAGAGCCAAACGTGATCAGGCCGCACGGGTGGAGGCGATCGGTGGGCGGAGCCAGGTCGACGCGCACACCGTGCCGTTCACCCCTCCTCCGGCCTTCTGACCGGCCGCTCATCCCCATACCCACGGGACCTGGGTGGTAGGCGAACAGTGCCCGCTCAGTCCGGATGTGCCGGCCCGAACCGAGCACGGTGAGCCGATCGAACCCTCTCGTGATCAAACGCCGGAAGATCAGCCATCTCGCTGATCTCGAGGATGAGATCAGCTTGATTCCGCAACGCAGCAACGGTTTCCGGGCTTGTCGCGATCGAATCGAGCGAGGATTCCACGAGATGCAGGATTTCGAGCAGGTATATCTGCACGGTGGGCATCCCTGCAGATGCGAGGCGGATCTCGTCGAACGCCAGCCCCACGGCCTCCGTGTGGGTCAGTGCCTGTGGCATCAGGAGCTCGCGACCTTCCTCGCCGGAGATGTGACGAGCGGGAACCTGTCGGGCGAGCAACTCTCGAAGGACTGCGCCCAGATGGAACATCGCGTCCTGGGCTGTCGTGGGGTCGTTGATGCCCGGCGAGAGTGCCTTGAGTGCAACGTCGGCCAGCTGACGGATGCCGTAGGCGACGTCGTCCTGAGCGGTCCGAGTTTGCCCGAGCGCTATGGCGCCACGCACTCGACGTTCCACTCGTTCCGGATCAGACGGTGTCGGCACGATTCGGCACAACGCAGTCGACGCAATCGCATACCGGCCGGCCACCGCATCGAGCCACATCGTGGCGTTGGGTTCGAGCGCTTCTACGAGCGCGTTGCGATCGATCTGCTGCACCCATCCCCGACGGTCGAATGTGACGACAAAGGCGTCATGCGGGGCCCGCCCCTGAATGGCGTCGGTGGCCGAGACGTCAGACGTACCTTCGTCACCCCACTGTGCCGAAACCTGTTCGATCGCCGCCTCCGTCACACCGTGCAGGATCTGCGATATGTCCATCGAATGGGCGGCGTGGCTGATGAAGCCAACGATGGTGAGAAGCGCAGTGACGCCCAGAAGCACTGCCACGGCGATCGAGAGGCTGGGGACGACAGCGCTCCCACCGTCCTCGAGTGGACTGCGTACGGCACGGAGCACGACGAGGCAGTACGTGAATGTCCCGATAACGACGCCCATGACGCGCTTGTTGAACGGATCTCGGAACAGGCCATGAACCACACGGGGTGAGTACTGGCTCGAGGACAGCGAGATGAGCAGGAGACTGACGGAGAACGCGATGCTTGCGAATGCGATTGTGGCGCCTGCGATTACCCCCAGTACCGCTCGGGCGCTCTCGACCGTCGCCGTCAAGCCGGTCGGGATGTCCGTGACCTGGCCGTCCACCCACAGGAGGAGCTGGCCGAGCCCCAAGCCGACCAGCGTGAGAAGCATCGGCGTGTAGAAGAGGCTGCTCCTCAACCGTTCCTGGGTCGCCCTCAGCCAGATGATCATGTGCTCTCTTGGTTGTCCGCCGAGTGATGACGTCGCGCCACAAGCTGACACTACTCGGGCGCGGTCACGGAGTGGGATGACGCGGGACGCGCCATCGGGGACTTGCCAACGTCGTACCCACAACCCGCCGCTCACAGCAGTTCCGCGAATCCGCGCTGCAACCGGCATGGGCGATCAGCGGCGAGTTCCGGGTGTCGGGTAGTGTTGCGTGGTTCATTCCTGCGAGACGCGGGGTCAGGATGTCGGAACCGATACGAGGACTGGTCGCACGTCACGTCGACGACGCAGCCGCAAGATACCGCTTGAGGCGTGGCGCACTGGCAATCGCCGTCCTCACCGTGATGCTGGCGGCATGTGACGGATCGTCGGATCCCGCCACGACCTCGACCGTTCCCCCGGAACCGACCACCTCCACCTCAGCCACAACGGTCCCCCCGACCACGACGACCACGATGGCGCCGATCGAGCCGGCCGATCTGGTCTACACGGGCGGTGAGGTTGTCACCATGGACCCGGTGATCGGGACCGTCGAGGCGATCGCCATCACCGGTGACATCATCACGGCAGTGGGCTCGGTCGCCGAGATCGACCGGTACATCGGACCCGACACCGTCGTCGTCGACATTGCCGGGTATGCGGTCCAGCCGGGGTTTGTCGACGCCCACACCCACATCCTCACCGACATGGGTGGTATCGAGGCGGGGCAGCGTCTTGCGCTCGCCGCCGGCATCACCTCACTCGGAGATGCGAGTATCGAACCGGGGCTTCCCGAGCAGTTCATCGAAGCATCCGATTCGGGTGTGTTGAAGATCCGCACCTCGCTGTACCTGGCGCGTACCGATCCGTGCGGCACAGACTTCGGTGAGTGGTACACCGAGTTCCCCGCCGATGCGGTCCTCGGGGACAAGGTGCGTGTCGCCGGTGTGAAGATCTTCGCCGATGGCGGTGTGTGCGGCAGGATTGCAGCCAGCGAGCCATGGCTCGCCGGTGTCCCGATCGAACCGCCGTATCACGCAGACGACGTGTTGAGGGGCTGGATCGCCGATGCGAACGCCGCGGGGTACCAGACGCTGGTGCACGCCCAGGGTGACCTGGCGATCGAGCAGGTCCAGGACGCGTACGAGGCCGTGTTTGCTGGGAACGGCAACCCGCTCAGGAACCGCATCGACCACAACGTGTTCGTGACGCCGAACAACGCAGCCCGCTATGGCGAGTTGGACATCATGGCAGTGACGTTCGGTGTGTCATCGGCGTGCATCCCCGATATCGGTTGGGAGGACTTCTACAAGGAGTACGGCGATCGTCCGAACGCCATCGGCGTTGCGAACCCTGGTCTGAAGGTTGCGTGGCATGGCGATGATCCGTCGCTGCCACCCGTCGAACCGATCCTCGAGCTGTACTCGATGGTGACGCGGAACAACATCGCCGACGACGGTTCGATCTGTGTGGCACCTGATTGGATGGTCGGTGGCGGGGTCGACATGCAGACCGGCCTCGAGATGATGACCATCAACTCGGCATACGCGCTCCGCCAGGATGACGTCGTCGGCACCCTGACCCCCGGCAAATACGCCGACCTCGTGGTGCTCTCGGCGAATCTCCTGACCCTGGCTCCGGATCGGCTCCCGGAGTTGAACGTGCGTGCCACCGTCATCGGAGGCGTGACCGAATACTGCGCCCCGGGGAACGAGGAGGTGTGCCCCGGATTCGAGGTCGATGGCAGCTCCGGACCCCTCGCATCGATGAGCCGGCAGGACCACGGGCCCGAACTGGCGTTTGACGCCAACGTCGAGGAGTGGTCGTTCTGGTCGGCGGGTGAAGAGGCCCCGCAGTGGATCCAATTCACCATGCCGGACCCGGTCGGTATCACCGAGATCCGCGCAACCGTGTATCAGAACCCGCCCAGTGACACGGTCCACGAGGTGGAACTGCTCATCGATGGCGATTGGGTGCTGGTCGAGACGTGGGCAGGGTTCACGACGACCGGCGACGTGCTGGTGTGGACTCCCGATGAACCGATCATCAACGTCGACGCATTCCGGATCACCACCATCGCAAGCGAATCGTGGCCCGAGTGGTTCGACATCGAGTTCGACACCCTCCCATGACAGCCGCCGGAGTGCGTGACGGCGTGCGCCCGTAGGATTGGGTCGTGTCGTATCGAACCGTGTTCGCCGTCGGGTTGGCGTTGTTGCTTGGCGGGTGCACGATCACGGTCGGCTCCACGTCAACCACCGAGCCCCGGGTCGCCGGCGATCTGGTCGTGGTGGCGACGACCGACGGTGCGATCGTCGTGCACGACGCCGATGGGACGGAGACGAACCGATTCGCTTCGGCGTCGGACTCCTTCTTTCGTCAACCCACGTGGCTCGATGAGACGACCGTCGTGTTCTCCGAGGTCGGGGACCATGCCCTGACCGCCTTCGATGTCGTATCGGGCGAGGTGCGTTGGCGCTCACCCATGGAGACTCCGCCGTTCTTCTTCGCCCCTGCGCCGTTCGGATCGGATTTCGTGACCACTTCGTTGCGCAACGATCCGCGGGGTGGATTGATCGCCGAACTCATCGACTCAGAAGGTGTGGCCACGTTTCTGGGCGATGAATCTCCGTTCTACACAAGCTGGTCTCCGGAGGGGGATCTGATTGCGATCAACAATCCGGGAGACCATCTCGACGTCTGGGAGGATGGTCAGTTCTGGACGATCGTCGATCCCTCGGACGGCTACCAGACGCCGGTGTGGTTGGAGCGAGGCCTGGTCATCGTACGCGACGTAGGTGACCAGCGGTTCCTGTCCATCTGGGACCTCGAAGGGTTCCAAGACGTTGCGACGCTCGAAGGTTCGGCGGCGTTTGTCGGTGCCGGAGATCGCATCGCCATCAAGACGAACGGCCCTCGGTCGGAAACCGACCCCGATGGCGTGCGTGCAGCCATACGGGTGCAGAAGATCCCGTCGATTCCCACCGACACCTTGGTGGTCGTCGACCTTGACACAGGTCGGATCCAGCGAGTGACCGAAGAGCCGACGGCGGTCTTCCAGCTCGACCCGACGGGGGACCGCCTGCTCTACGCCGAGGCATCGACCGAGGTCGGGTTGATCTGGTCGATCTGGGACGACGGAACCGTCACCGAGGTAGCGGGGTACCGCCCCAATGTCCAGTGGATCGGCGAATTGGTCCCGTTCTTCGATCAATACGCACAGTCGGTGCACTTCTGGTCCGATTCAGGGGACTATGTCGCCTTCCCCGCCTCGATCCAGGCGGCGCCCGTGGTGGTCGTCTACGACATTGCCACTGGCACCGAGACCATCATCGAGGACGCCACGTGGTCGTCGTGGGCGAAAGCCCGATAGTCGATCAGCGAGCCGCCACCGGTTGACGATGACGCTCCAGATGATCGGCGATGTATTTCGCATCGATCGGCATCGCCGTCAGGGTCTCGGACCACAGGGCGTGCAGGAAGAACAACCCACAGAAGTACATCCCGGGTTGATCAGTGACGATTCCTCGCTCGTGGATCGGTGCGCCTGACTCGTCGAACACGGGAAGGTCGATCCAGTCGAAGCCTGCCCTGAACCCGGTGCACCACACGACATTTGCCACGTCGAGCGTGGAGCCGTCGTCGATCTCGGGCTTGCCGTCCTTCACGCCGGTGACGCGCCCCACCCGGTGCGCGCCTGCGTCCACGAGGTCGTGGGGCTTGACGCGCACGATCGGGGTCCCGTTGTGACCGATCATCTTGGGTCGCAGTTTGCGTCCGATGGGCGTGCTGGTGTTGATCACCCTGGTCGCCATGAACCGGACGAGCCGGACAAGGATGTTGCGACCGATCCACGGTTCGATGCGGAACGGGATCACGGTGCCCGGTGTACCAGCGATGTAGGTCTCACGGTCCTTGGCGAGTTCGAGTCCGATGTCTGCGCCAGAGTTCCCGAGTCCCACGACGAGGGCGGGTCCCTCTGCGAGTTGGGACGGACGCTTGTACTGGGACGAGTGCATCTGGACGATGTCCGGGTCGAGATCCGGGGCGAAGTCGGGCACGTTGGGGACCTGGTAGTCGGCCATCGCGACCACGACGTTTGCGGCCCTTAGCGATGCGCCGTTCACTTCCGCGACGTACGACTCACCGTCGTGGCCCAACCGACGAACCCGTGCGTTGGGGCGTACCGGGAGCCTGAACGTCTCCGCGTACGTTTCGAGGTAGTCGGCGATCTCGTCCTTGGTGATGTACGCATCTCCCTTGGCGGGGAACTTCATCCCGGGGAGCCCGCAGTACCGGGCCGGTGTGAACAACAGGAGCGAGTCCCATCGTTTCCGCCACGCATCCCCGACACGGGCGTTGGCATCGAGGATCACGAAGTCGATGCCTCGTTGTGCCAGTTCGTATCCCACGGTGAGACCCGTCTGGCCCCCACCGATGACGATGGTGTCGAAGCTGGTTGCGTGCAGGTCGTTGGTGTGATTGGTCATGTCCGGCTCCCTTCGCGTTGCCTACGAGCAACGTATGGGAACCGGGAGAGCCCCGCATCGCCAGAAATACCCAACTTCGGTTCTCGGTGTCGTGGGTAGAACTACCCACGAGGTGGAAGTACCGAAGGTGTAGAAATCCCACGAGTCCCGCGCCGCGTGGGGCCGCTATCCCGTCGCGAACGTGAGCTCGATGGTGCGGATGTCTTCGACTGTCGTGCCCTGACCATCAACGACGATCGAGAGGGTGATGGTCCAGATGGTGCGGCCCACAGCGCCCGGCGCAAGGCCGAGTTCGACGCTCGTGGTCTTGCAGTCCTTGAGGATGACGATCCCGCCGCCGGTGCTTTGGCCGGGCACGCTTGAGCCGACACAGATGTTGAAGGTGTGGCCGTTGTCGGCCGTTGCGGTCCACTTGAATCGCGTACCCGAGATCGTGTTGCCGTTGAAGTCCTTGGCGAGACCCTGGAGTTGGTACGTGTTCTTGTTGTTCCCGACACCTTCGGAGATGTCATTGTTGGGTTTGGTGATCGACACCGACGGAGGCTGTTGACCCGGTGCGAGTTCTTTGACCACGATGTCGACGCTGTCGGATCTCGACACACCGTGAAGGTCGGTACCGGTGAGGACGATCGTGTAGTTGCCCGGATTGAGCGCAGTCGACAGGTTGTGACCGGTGCCTGACCACACGACCATCGATCCTTTCTTGATCTCCCACACCACCCGATCGTCCGCAAGCGCCTCGTTCACGAAAATGTCGGGATCGTGCGTGTACGCAGCCATGTTGAGGGCGGTTCCCTCGTACAGCTGCTGCCCGTCGGTGGGTGACAGGATCTGGACGATCGGGGGCTCGTTCTCGATCGTGATCGTGATCGCATCCGTGGACGACAGGCCCCTGCGGTCAGTCGCGGTTGCCTGGATGAGGTGCTCGCCGGGGCTCAGGCTCGCACCGATCGAACCGATTTCGGGGAACGGGTTCAGCGCCCCATCGATGCTCGAGAACCACTGGATGCCCACCGGCTCCCCGACGTAGGACTCGGCGGTCCCTTCCAGCGTGATGACCTCATCCACGGGGAACTCGCCGGACGCGGTGGTGATCTGAACGCTCGGTGGGGTCCACACGACACCGAGCGCTGAAGCCACCGCCATGTGGGCATCGATCCGTCTCGTGTGGCCCGTGACGAGCGGTCCGAGACCGCCCGAGTGTGCCGTGTCGAACAACGTCGACTTGATCGCATTGTGCGAGATGCCGGGGTCGGCGACGCGCAACAGGGCTGCGACACCGGCGACGAACGGGCTCGCGTAACTGGTCCCGCACCCCTGTCCGGCCCGACCGTCGTTGGCTTCGGGGTCGGCGAACACGTTGAGACAGAACGGGCCGTAGATCTGGACGGAGTCACTGCCGGTCTTCGTGCCGTAGTTGGATCCGTCGTGTTTCTCGGTCGTGTCGACTCCCATGCCGCCGACGCACACGACCCACGTCGATGCACACGGCAACATCTTTGCGCCCGAGTCGACGTTCTCGCCCTGGTTGCCGGCAGCGGCGAACGCGACCGTGTCGGCCCATCGTTCGGCCCGTCGGAAGGTCTTGTCGTATTGGCGTCGTGTGGCGTTCGGGTTGGTCGTGGCCCGAAGCCCGAAACTCATGTTGACGATGTCGGGCTTCTCGTCCTTGATGACCTCACGCGCGTGCTTCATCGTGGAATAGGTGCCTCCGCCATAGGGCATCCCGATGATCTGCACCCACGGGCCCGCAACGCCAGCCACACCCCACAGGTTGTCGTGCAACCCGGCGATCGTGAGGCTCACGTTGGTCCCGTGATACGGGCACGGGTTCCCCGAACAGTCCGACGTGTCGTCCCTGCCCCAGTCACCTTTCCGCATGCGGGCGTTGGCGGGGTTGTCGGGGTGTTGGATGAACCCCTTGTCGATGACGAGGACCGTGACCCGGTTCTGCTGTTTGTTGTGGAAGTCGAGCATCTGCCACGCCGTGTCCAGCCCGACGCTTTGGGCGGTGAGCGAGTTGATGTACGTCCAGTTGAAGGCGTTGAGGTCGTCGTCGCGACCCTCGAGGAGTTGACCCTCGTCCACGTCGAAGCCGGTGGGGACGTGGTTGAGGCTGACATCAGGCCCGACGTCGTTCCAGAGTCGTCCGAGAATGATCCCGGTCGCTGCGGTGTCGGCGCTGTCGACGCGGAGTGTCTGCGTCTCGATCGGCTCCATGGATGCGAACCGCCATGCGGCTTCGGCCTGGTTGAGGCTTGCGAGGTCCCGTGCTCGGACGAGCACGTCCACGCCGTCCTCGGGATCGGCATCGGGGTCGTAGTCGAAGTCGATGACCTCGACATCGGGGTGGGTACGGAGTTCGTCGACCGCTGCGAGGTCGGGGACGGTGACGATGGCTTCCCCGATGATGAAGTCGCTCGCGACGCCGTCGTCGGTGACGGTTCGCCCGACAGGACGTGGTGGGTCGTCGGGATGGAATCCGGGAACCGTGGCGACGAACGGCTCGACGGCTTCGTCGATGACGACTTCAAGATCGACCTCGGGGATCGAGGTCGTTGTGGTGGCGTCCGACGTGGTGGTGGAGGAGGACGCGACGGGTGGCGGGTCTGATTCGCCCGCCGAGGCCGACACGATCGCAACGATGACGAGTACCGCGGCGAGCACGACGCCTCCGGCGATGGCGAACCATTGGTTCCGGGTGATCGAACCGCCGTTCATGCGGCCGGACTGAGGTAGCGGAGCCCGGATATGACCCGATCCCGGTCGTCGCTGATCGACAGCGTCGACGGATCGGTGGTGCCAGACACCATGCGGGCGAACTCGGCAGGAGTGGTGGTGACGATCGGAACGTCGTCGATCGGCTCGGAGACCTCGATCGTTCCGGCTTCGACGGTGATACCCACGGTGGTCGTGTGTACCGACACATTGAACCTGACGGGGTCGGCTCCGGCGAGCTTGCCTGCGTGGACCGTCGACATGCGCTTGGCGAGGTAGCGAAGAGCTTCGGGTGTCGGGTCATCGGCGACGAGGAGGGTCATCCCGAATGCGGCAAGACCATCGATCAGGGAGCGGAGGGTGCTGTCGGGATCGTTGATCGAGTAGACCCCGTCGGCCTTGGTGACGAACCCTGCCGACTCGAGGGTGCGGAGGCGCTCGGTGAGCAGGGCCGGCGGGATACCGGGGTTGTGCGAAGAGAAGTCGGTGAAGCGCTGCGGTCCGTACCAGACGAGGTCTCGGATGATCAGCAGCGTCCAGCGGTCGCCGAAACCATCGAGCCCGGCAGCGACGGGACAGTATTGATCATAGGTCTTGGGCACGCTTCATTTTCTGAAGTGGACGGCCGTTTGTCAAGGGTGGTTGGCTGGTCGTGCGAGAAAGGGTCGAGCGGGTGTGACCGAACGGTGCTCGGTCAGGCGACGCCGTTGCGGATCGCCCATGCGGTCGCAGCCGAGCGTGACGACACGTCGATCTTGGTGAAGATGTTCGACACGTGCCGGTCGATGGTCCGTTCACTGACGATCAGGTCGGCGGCGATGGCACGGTTGGTGATACCAGATGCGAGGAGACGGAGGACTTCGACCTCGCGGTCGGTGAGGCCGGCGGGCCACTGCGCCCGGGCGTGTCGGGTGATGTCGTCGATGACGGCGATGTCGGGGACGGCACCGAGTTCCACGAACGTCGCACGGGCGGCCTCACATTCGATGTCTGCTGATTCGGTGTCGCCACGTGAACGCAACGCCCGGCCGAGGTCGACGCGGGCTCGCGCCAGTTCATAGGGGAGCGACAACGTTTGCCACAGGTCTCGTGCGGTCCTGAGCTTGGCGACGGCATCAGCCGTGCGTTTGTCTGCGAGGGCGACGCGACCCTCGGCATGTGCGGCCCA
>CBDUOH010000068.1:0-11547 GCA_965368815.1 uncultured Acidimicrobiia bacterium | reverse complement strand
CGGGCGATCGCATCGGCGAAGCGTTCGACGCGCTTGAGGTGATGGCGCAGGAACCGTCTTCTGGCGCCGTTGCCCGAACTCTCGCTACTGAGCGCAGCAACCACATAGACCCGGGCGAGCACCGGCTGCTCGGCGAAGAACCTGACATAGGCGCCAACCAGATCTTCGACCGTGTCGGTGCCGGCGCCATCGGGATCGGGGTCGACAGCATCGATTGCCTCCCGAACCACCCGGATGACGGCTTCCTCCTTCGATCCGAAGAGGTTGTAGAAACTGCCAGCCTTGACATCGGCTCGATCGCAGATGGCTTTCAGCGTCGCGGCATCGAGCCCGCCCTCGGCGAGGAGTGAGCGGGTGGCATCGATGATTCGGGCCTCCGTGCGGAGCCCCACCTGATACCGTGCCATCCGAAATCCTTAGTCGTGCATATGCGCAGCGTTCCGTGCGCATGGCGTCTCATCGTAGTGCCACATTTTGAGCGACCACTCAAGTCCTGGAGCAGGCGGACCGATGTCAAATCTGATTGAACACTCAAAGTTGAGGGTATACTCAAAATAGGCTTTCACCAAATCTCAGGGGTCACCAATGTCGCACTATCGAACAAACCTTCGGGACATTGAGTTCAACTTGTTTGAGTTCCTCAACGTCGACGACCACTACGGTACGCCACCGTTCGACGCGTTTGACCGCGACACGGCGATGGATGCCTTGCGTGAGGTCGAACGTCTCACGACCAACGAGTTCGCCGCGAGCTTCGCTGATGCGGATCGCAACGAACCGGAACTCGTCGACGGCGAGATCGTGCTGCCCGACAGTGTCAAGGCGAGCCTTGATGCGTTCTTCGACGGCGGCTGGCACCTGCTCGGCATCGACCAGGGGCTCGATGGCTACGGCGCGCCCGACTCGCTTCGATGGGCAGCAGGTGAGATGTTCGTCGGGGCGAACCCGGCTGTCTTCCTGTACGCGTCCGGTGCATTGATGGCGCGGGTCATTTATGCGGTCGGAACGCCGGAACAGCGCGAGACATGGGCTCGCCGTATGGTCGAACGCCGATGGGGAGCAACCATGGCGCTCACCGAACCCGACGCAGGTTCGGATGTCGGCGAGGGGACCACGAAGGCGATTCACGTCAGCGGGGACATGTATCACCTCGAGGGAGTGAAGCGTTTCATCACCTCGGGTGAGAGCGACTACTTCGAGAACATCGTGCATCTCGTTCTGGCGCGTCGCGAGGGCGGCGAACCCGGGACAAAAGGTTTGTCAATGTTCATCGTGCCCAAGTATCTCCTGAATGAGGACGGATCGATCGGCGACAGGAATGGCATCGTTGCAACGGGCCTCGAGCACAAGATGGGGATCAAGGGTTCCACCACGTGCGAGTTGTCATTGGGCGCCGACGCTCCATGCGTCGGATACCTCGTTGGCGATGTCCACAAGGGCATCCGGCAGATGTTCCTCGTGATCGAGGATGCGCGCATGCTGATCGGGGTCAAGTCCGCAGCAACTCTCTCGACCGGCTACCTGAATGCGCTTGAGTTCGCCAAGGAGCGCGTGCAATCGGCAGACTTGACGCAAGCGTCGGACAAGACCGCTCCGCGCGTTGAGATCATCCGGCATCCCGATGTTCGGCGCATGCTCATGCTGCAGAAGGCATACGCCGAGGGACTCCGTGCACTGTGGATGTACACGGCATGGACGCTCGACAAGATGAAGCTCGACGCCGGAGATGACCACTGGGGCAAGCTGAACGACCTTCTGCTTCCGATGGTCAAGGGCTATTCGTCCGAGAAGGCATACGAACTGCTCGCCCAATCCCTTCAGGTGTTCGGCGGGTCGGGGTTCACCAAGGACTACCCGATCGAGCAGTACATACGTGACGCAAAGATCGACACCCTCTACGAGGGCACAACCGGCATTCAGGCGCTCGATCTGTTCTTCCGCAAGATCGCACGGGATCAGGGTCAGACCGTCATGAAGCTTGCGGAGGAGATTCTCGGTTATGTCAAAGGTGGATCCGATACGTTCGCACCCGAGCGTCAGGCCCTCGGGGAAGCACTCGAACAGGTGCAGGCGCACATCGGTGTCCTTGTCTCCCACGCAATGGCATCGATGCAGGAGCCGCGCGAGATCTACAAGACCGGGCTCCATACGAATGCCCTGCTTGAGAGTCTGTCGGAAGTGGTGATCGCCTGGTTGCTGCTTGAACATGCCGAAACGGCAAGCAAGGCGCTGCCAGGGGCCGAAGGGTCCGACATCGCGTTCTACGAAGGCAAGATTGCCTCGGCTCGCTTCTTCGTGGCCGATGCGCTCCCCAAGGCAACCACCCGTGCAGCGGCTGCACAGCGCGAGGACGGGTGGCTGATGGAGCTTTCGGACGACGCATTCTGAGCCCGATCAACAACGTGCCCGGTCCGCCATGGACCGTTCCAACGTCGTGAAGCGGGTATCTTGGAGCTGATTCCGTCGAAAGGCCCGCGTATCAACGAGACCTACGCATCAGTGCTGTCGCTTCGTGCGATTCGCGCATTCGAGACCACACCTGTCAGCGACGATGATCTCGCTGCCGTCCTCGAAGCGGCCCGCTGGACCGGGTCGTCGAAGAACACGCAACGGTGGTCGTTCGTCGTGATCGATGATCCCGCACAGAAGGAAGCAATCTGTGCAGCAGGCGACTTCATGACACCCGTTCGGAACGCGCCGATGATGATCTGTCTGGTCGAGGATCCCGACGGATACGAATTCGACACCGGTCGAGTGGCGCAGAACATCATGCTGGCTGCCGACGCCCTCGGCATGGCGTCGTGCCCCGTCACCCTGCATCGCGAGGAGGTTGCGGCAGAGGTGCTTGGCCTCCCGAACGGATATCGATGCAGGTACGGCATCGCACTCGGATATCCGGCGCCGGCGGCTTCACCCGCGAAATTCGGAGGACGCAAGCCCCTGTCGGACATCGTGCACCGGAACCGATTCGGCGACTGACGGAACCCGATGGGACGTATCGCGGTCTTCGATTCGGGCATCGGCGGCATCGGTGTACTCGGCCACATCAGGAACCGAGCACCATGGGCTGACATCATCTATCTCGCCGATCACGCCTTCGGTGCCTACGGCGAACGATCTCTCGACGATGTCCGCGCACGGACGAAGTTGATTGCCGAGTTCCTGCGGTCGGCAGGTGTGGAGATGGTTGTCGTTGCGTGCAACTCGGCGTCGGCGGCGGCTCTCGGGCACCTCCGTGAGACCGTCCCCGACGTGGTCTTCGTCGGGATGGAACCTGCTGTGAAACCGGCCGCAGAACGAACCGCAAGCGGAACCATTGCCGTCCTCGCCACGGATGCGACGTTTCAAGGCGATCTGTTCAAGGACCTCGTCGGGAGGTTCGCAGGCGACGTGTCCATCATCGAACAAGCATGCCCCGGTTTGGCGTATGCGATCGAGCGTGGCGAGCCGGTGGATGATCTCCTTGACACGTACCTCGGACCGATCGCGTCGTCCGATGCCGATGTCGTGGTGCTCGGGTGTACCCACTATCCGTTGATCGAGGACAAGATCGCGGCTCGTCTGCCCGAGAACGTCACGATCATCGACCCTGCGCCAGCCGTCGCCAGCCGGACCCTGGATGTGGCACACGAGCGGGGCATCGACCTCAAGGGAAGCGGCGTCGTCGAGATGTGGACCACAGGTACCCACACAAAGCGCTGGGACGAATGGGAATGGCACTCGGTCGACATCCCATCGGGTGCCGTGGCCGCCGTCTCGATAGACGACACCACGATCAGCGTCGTGTCGGGCGACATCACGTCGATGCCTGTGACGGTGGTGGTGAACGCTGCGAACACGACGCTGTCGCACGGAGGGGGTGTCGCACTCGCGATTGCCCGAGCGGGCGGGGAGACGATCGAGATCGAGTCTGCGGCGTGGATTGCGGACAACGGTGAGCTCGTTCCCGGTGTCGCTGCCCTGACGTCGGCAGGGGACATGCCTGCCACATACGTTGTCCACGTGGCAGGTCCGATCTACGCCGATGACCAGGACAACGAGATGCTGCTCGCTGCGGCGGTACTCGGTGCCTTGGAGACAGCAGACG
The DNA here is from genome assembly GCA_965368815.1 of uncultured Acidimicrobiia bacterium. GTDB lineage: Bacteria > Actinomycetota > Acidimicrobiia > Spongiisociales > UBA5794 > UBA5794. The sequence continues at coordinate 7,460 of CBDUOH010000068.1, read as the reverse complement.
AGATCGCTGCGGCGACCGTGGCATTCCCGGCCATTTCGGCTGGCATCTACGGCTATCCGGCAGACGAAGCCACGGCGGTGATCGCCGAGACCGTCGCCGCCTATCTCAGCTCGGTGGACTCGAACATTTCGGGCGTTCGATTGGTCGGATTCGACGAGACGATGGCGAACCGGTTCGCAGCAGCAGTGACCTCAATGGAGATGGGAAGCGGGTGATCCTGGCCATATCGTCGCGAACCATGTCGTCAGTGGAACGGCAGCGATGATGCCGAGCGTGCCGACGATCGTCCGCGTGATTTCGACCGCGACGACCTCGGAGTTGACCACGGACCCGAAGGATTGATCGGCGATCGCGAAGAGGATCGTCAAAGGGAGCGCGGCACCCACGTAGGCGAGAACCAGTGTGTTGACGATCGACCCGACGTGCGCCTTGCCGATTGCCATCCCACGTGTGAACAACTCGGGGGTCGACAGATGCGGACTCGCCGCCCGAATCTGGAAGACGGCCGTGGATTGCGTGACGGTCACGTCGTCGAGGGCACCCGCCGCCCCGATGACCATGCCAGCCAGCAGCAGTGACCTGACGTCGATGCCATCGAGCAGCAGGAGGAGCGTCGATTCCTCGGACGTGAAGCCCGTGAAGTTTCCGAGGGCCACGGTCGCCATCGACAGAACGGTCGTCAATCCGAGCGCCGCCACGGTCCCGAGTAGCGCGATCGTCGATGTTCTTGTCACTCCATGGGACACATACAGGGCGAGGTAGGCCACTGCCGCAGCACCGATGAACGCAACAGCAGCGGGTGGGTTGCCGTCGAGGAGCGACGGGATGAGCCAGTACACGACGATCGCCAGGCTCAGCCCCAGTCCGGTGACCGCGGCGACGCCGCGCCATCTCCCGAGGGCGATGACCGCAAGCACGAAGACGACCACGATGACGAAGACGTACGACCTCCGTTGGGAGTCTGCGTACTGGTACACCGCCTGGATCGTCGCGGCGGTGAGAGCAACGATTGTGCCGTCCGATTCATAGGTCAGGATCACGTTCTGGCCCTCGACCAGGTCCTGCTCCTGGCCGGGGAACAGTGACAGCGTGTCGATTCGGCCCTGTGTGTCCTCGATGGTTGCCTGGGTGCACTCGCTTTCGGGGTCGAAGTCACACGGTCCCTCGGTGAGGTCGATGATCACGCCGTCGCTCGAAACCCTCGACAGGATCACCTTCTGGCCGAGGGTCAACTTCGGTGAGGTGTCGATCTGCGGGAACTCCTGGGAGAAGAGCCGCCCGGCATCTGGACCGGTGGCTATCTCGAAGGTTGCCCGAACGCACACGAACTCGTTGGTGCTCGAGCACGTGAATTCGGCGAGGTCGGTGACCACCGCCTCATGGAACTCACTGGGGATGCCGAGGACATCGAGGTCGTCCTTTGCGTCGTCCACGCCCGATCCAGACGGCCACATCAGGATCAGACCGACAACCACGACCACGCCGAGGCCAATCGATATCAGCTCGGGAACCCCGACCTTGCGGCGTGATTCGGCTGTCGGATCGGGAGGGCCGAAACTGCTCCATGGGTCGTCTGGGGGCGATGTGGTGTCGGTCACGGGACCGAGCATAGGTTCGGTATTCGGGACGCGATAACCTGCGCTCCATGGATCGACCACGCGTTGCAATCGTCGGAGCAGGTTCGTTGGGGGCAATCATCGCCAACGGGCTGCTCCGCGCCGGCTGGGATGCGGGCCTGCTGTCACTCGTGGGACGTCGGCAGGAACGGATCGATGAACTCGAGGATGAGACCGGCATCAAGGGGTTCCTGTCGGTGGTCGAGGGTGTGACGGGGGCTGACGTCGTGGTTGTGGCGGTGAAACCGAAGGACATGGACCATGTTCTCAAGCTTCTCGGAGAGGGTCTGGTGACTGGTCAGATCGTGGTGTCACTCGCTGCGGGTGTCGAACTTGCGACCCTCGAAGCAGCGCTACCGCATCAACCCATGATGCGCGCGATGCCGAACACACCTGCGGCTGTGGACATGGCCATGACAGCGTTGGCACCCGGGACGTCCACCAGCGCGCAGGACGTTGCGGTCGTGCGCGGTGTGTTCAATGCGGTGGGGGAAACCATCGAACTGTCAGAAGATCTCCTCGACGCGGTGACGGCAGTGTCGGGTACCGGACCTGCGTACGTGTTCCTGCTTGCCGAGGCGCTCATCGAAGCGGCCATCAGAGAAGGTCTGCCGCATCACGCAGCCGAAAAGCTCGTGCATCAGACCGTCCGAGGATCGGGCGAGCTCCTCGCCTCGTCGGACAAGTCAGCGTTCCGACTCCGCGGTCAGGTGACATCTCCGGGTGGAACAACTGCCGCTGCGATGCATGTTCTCGAAGATGGAGGGTTCCGGGCGCTTCTCGAAGACGCCGTGCAGGCTGCTGCAGCCCGATCGCGCGAGCTCGGGCAGAGGGCGTCAGATCGATGATGCGCTCGGCGATGCTTGCCGTGACCAACCGCAGTGTCACGCGCAAGCTCATCACCGACACCCGTGCAGGCCGCGCCGTGGCTCACCGCTTTGTGGCTGGCTCCACCCTCGAGGAGGCAATCGCCGTCGCGAGGACGCTCAACGCCGAGGGGCTCAAGGTGTCGCTCGACTATCTCGGGGAGCATGTGCAATCGGTCGATGAGGCCGACGCAGCCACAGCGTCGTACATCGCGTGCGTTGACCACATCGCCGATGACTCACTCGATGCCAACATCTCGATCAAACTCACCCAGCTCGGCATGGGTTTCGACAACGTCGCCGCCGCGTCCAACCTCGACGCCATCGCCGCGGCCGCAGCTGCTGCGGGGCTCACGGTCACGATCGACATGGAGGAATCCGATCACACGGAGGCAACGATCGGGCTCTACGAGACAGCCCAGGCGCACCATGGCAACCTCGGCATAGCGATCCAGGCCTACCTCCACCGTTCGCCTGCCGACATCGACCGGATCGCCGGTCTCGGTGGCCACATCCGTCTCTGCAAGGGTGCATACGCCGAACCAGCCGAGATCGCATTCCAGGGCGACGCCGTCGATGACGCTTTCGATCAGCTGACGACCAAGATGATGGCCTTGACCACCGTCAAGCCGGCCATTGCCACCCACGACGATGCCCGGATCGCCGTGGCGCTCGATCGGGCTACAGGACGCGCGGAGCCGTGGGAATTCCAGATGCTCTACGGTGTGCGCCGGGATCGTCAGATCGAGTTGGTCGAACAGGGCTTCGACATGAGGATCTATGTCCCATACGGTGAGGCGTGGTATCCGTATCTGACGAGACGAATGGCCGAGCGTCCCGCCAACGTGGGATTCTTCCTCCGAGCCCTTGTGGGGAAATAGTGATGCACCGACTGAAATCCTCCCAGATCCGAGTCGCGGGACGTCTCCGCCCGGTCGCGGTTGCATTCGCCGGCATGCTTGCACTTGTTCTCGCGACGGCGGCAACGCCCGCTGACGTCGTCGACGATGTGGCAGTGAATGGGTATCACGTCGACTCGCGTACCTCAGCCACCGACGAATGCGTGTCGGGCGCTGTTGCCGACGCACGGAACTCGGGCGCCAATCTGTACATCGTCGTGCTCGTCGAAGAGCCGAACGGTGGCGCCACGACGTTCTCCGGAGCATTGCTCACCCAGCTCGACACCGTCGGCACCGTGTTCACGGTCGCGCCCGAGACCGTCGGGTTCGAGGACAACGAGGGTCGGTGGTCCGCAGACGAGTTGAATGCTGCGGTCGATGAATCGCTCACCGTGGCCTCGGACAACGACGTCGTGCGCACGTTCGTCAACACCCTGACCGGGCTTGATTCGATGTGTTCGAATTCATCGACCGAAGGCAAGAGCGGATGGGCGTGGATGATCGTGATGGTCATGATCGTCGGCGCGGTGATCTTCTTCATCGTGCGGTCCGTTCGTCAATCGGCATCGAAGGGACGGTCGGAGCTGCGTGACAAGATCCAGGACCAGATCGATGCGATCGCCAACGACATCCTCGACCTTGAGGACGAGGTTCGGTCGTCGGGCAATGCCGAAGCGACCAGGTTCTTCGACGACGCAACTCGGTCATTCACCACGGCCTCGGATCGACTCCAAGCGGCGGAGACGGCCCAGGACATCATCGACCTCGGGTTCGATCTGGACGTGACGATCTGGCAGCTCGACAGCGCAGAGGCGATCCTCGATGGCAACGAAATGCCCCCGAAGCCCGAGAAGCCACAACCTCCTCCACCACAGACCTCCCGTACAACTGGGGCCGCCTCGACCCCGGTCGCGAAACCTCGGGACATCGATCCCACCATCAGGACCGGGACACCGATCCCCACATCGTTGCCCGAATACACGCGCCGTCAGAACCGCTCGTCGAGCTATTCCTCCCAGGATCTGCTCCAAGCCGTGCTTGCAGGACAGGCGATGACGGGTATGGGTCGTTCCCCATCGTCCACGACCCGAACGGGCGGGTTCGAGTCGATCCGGGTTCCAGCGCCGAAGCCGTCGCGAAGGCAGGCAAAACCACGGACGCGTGGTGGCGGCCGTCGACGCGGGTGATCCAACACGGGGACGACGCCTGACCTAACATGACCTGGTAACCCAACGCAACCATCGGGGGATCAATGTTGTCTCGTATATGGGCCTATCTCAAGGCGCTCTTCTCATCCACGGCCGAAAAGGCGATGGACCCGAAGATCGAAATCGAGGCCGCGATCAACGAAGCCAAGAAGCAGGACCAAGACCTGCGAAATCAGGCAGCAAAGGTCGTCGCCCACCGTACACAGCTCGAGAGTCAGATCGATCGGTCTGCTGACGATGCGGGTGAGGCTCGCGAGATGGCCAAACAGGCCATTCTCAAGGCTGAGGCTGCGAAAGCGGAGGGTGACGACGCGGGTGCGACGAAATGGACGCAGGCCGCGCAGTCGATCGCAATGAAGCTCCAGGCGGCCGAGAACAATCTCTCATCGCTCAAGGAGCAGTACGCCGTCGCTGAGACGCAGTCCGAGAAGGCGAAGGAAGCGGTCCAGCAGAACGCGATGCGCCTCCAGGAGTTGACAGCTCGCCGCATGGAGCTGCTCGGTCAGCTCGAGCAGGCCAAGATGCAGGAAGCTGTCAATGATGCGGTCCAGACGATGTCGGCATCGATGTCAGACCCGGGACCATCGCTTGATCAGGTCGAGGCGAAGATCGAACGGCGCAAAGCCGAGGCCATGGCCAACGCCGAGCTTCACGAAGCATCACCCGAAGGCGCAGAGGCTGAGTTGAAGGCGGCCATCAACGTCGCACAGGCCGATGCGAAGCTCGCGGAGCTGAAGGCCGAACTCGGTCTCTAGAGCTGCCACGCCAGGCGATGCACCTGTGTACCGGTCAATCTGGGCGGTGCACAGGTCGTTTATGATGCTGTGCGAGCACCCTGCCACGAGGAGTGTCGGTGACCACAACTGAGTCAAAGGACGAGACGAAGACTCCGCGGTTGTCAGCCTCGACGCTCGTGGGCGCACTCGCGGTCTCGGCAGTTGTGGGGACCATGGCGTTGTGGTGGCTGGGCTCGTTGCCGGGTCACGGCGATTTCGAGGTCGGCCGAGAGGTCTTCGGCAACGTACCGGGGGTCATCGTCGCTGGGTTCTACTTCCTTGTTTCGACGTTCCTGGGCATTTCCATAGGCCTGTTCGCCGTTCGGGCCCGCAACTGGGAACGCGGATCGTGGGAGCAGCGAAGCGGCCAGCTCAAGCGTCGTTTGCATCGGTTCCGCGAAGGTGTGTCGATGCGCACCGTGATGGAGGACCCGGCGGCCGGCGTGATGCATTCGTTGATCTACTACGGATTCATCGTGTTGTTCATCGGAACGGTCACCCTCGAGATCGACCATCTCCTACCCGTCGGTTTCAAGTTCCTGCACGGTGTCGTCTATCAGGGCTATTCCCTCGTCCTGGACGTTGCGGGAGTCGCTTTCCTCGCCGGTCTTGTGTGGGCAGCCGTCCGCCGATATGGATCGAAGCCCGCTCGGATCAGGACCAAGACCCGGCCTGAGGACGGCTGGATCCTCTTCGTACTTGCATCGATCGGTATCACTGGTCTGCTCACCGAAGCCGCCCGAATCGCGGTCGTCGGTCGCCCCGATTTCGAGGTGTGGTCCTTCGTCGGCTACCCGCTGTCGCAGCTGATACCGGTGACGTCGGCATCCGGCATCCACCAGGCCATGTGGGTGATCCATTTCCTCGCGTTCCTCGCGTTCCTCGTGATCCTCCCGGCAACGAAGCTGCGCCACATGATCACGACACCTGTGAACCTCGCACTCGGACCGAGGGAACGCCCCAAAGGCGCCATGCGCGAGATGCCCAACCTCCTTGAAGCGACCGACATCGAATCGGTGGGTGCGGCGACCATCGCCGAATTCACGTGGAAGCAGCTTCTCGACACGGACGCCTGCACCATTTGCGGCCGATGCACGTCGGTGTGCCCAGCCAATACGACGGGCAAGCCACTCGATCCGAGAGAGATCGTTCTCAAGCTCGGTACCGTCGCTGCGGCGAGTGCCACCCCGCCCATTTCCCCGACGGTCGGCGTCGATGCGGAGCTGACGGTCACCTCCGACAACGTGTTCGAGTTGATCACGCCGGAGGAGCTGTGGGCGTGCACAACCTGCCGAGCATGCGATGAAATCTGCCCGGCTGACATCGAGATCGTCGACAAGATCCTTGACATGCGTCGGTATCTGTCGCTGATGGAATCCGACTTTCCTTCGGAACTCGGGAAGGCGTATGTGTCGATGGAGAACTCCTCGAATGTCTACGGCATGGACCAGAAGACACGAGGGGACTGGACTGACGCCCTCGACTTCGAGGTGAAACGGCTCGGCGAGCCCGGTGTCGAGGCCGAGTACCTCATGTGGGTCGGTTGTGCGGGTTCCTTCGACGACCGGAACCGGAACGTGGCAATCGCAACCGCGAGGCTGCTGCACAAGGCCGGTGTCGACTTCGGGATCCTCGGTGCAAAGGAGTTGTGCACCGGCGACCCTGCGCGGCGTACCGGGAACGAGTATGTGTTCCAGGGGCTTGCGCTCCAGAACATCGAGACGCTCAACGATCTCAATGTGCAGACGATCATCACCCAATGCCCGCACTGCTTCAATACCCTGGGGAACGAGTATCCCCAGTTCGGTGGCGAGTACAACGTGATGCACCACTCCGAGCTGCTGAGTCAGCTCGTCGAGGAGGGCCGGCTCCAGCCCGAAACGACGGGCGAAACGATCGTGTTCCACGACCCGTGCTACCTCGGACGCCACAACGACACGTTCCTGTCGCCCCGGACCATCGTCGACTCGTCGGGCGTTCGGGTCGAGATGGAACGAAACGGAACGAACTCCTTCTGTTGCGGAGCAGGTGGGGGCAAGATGTGGTTTGAGGAACACACCGGCAAGAAGATCAACATCGAACGCACCGAGGAGGC
>CBDUOH010000067.1:0-11763 GCA_965368815.1 uncultured Acidimicrobiia bacterium | reverse complement strand
TCTCTATGACGCGGTCCTGAGGGGGGCCACCGGTAAGCTGAGCCCGCGAAAGGAGTCGCCAATGGCCATCCGTCGAGTGCGACGCATCGTGCGCAAGGTCGATCCATGGACCGTTCTCAAGGCCAGCTTCGTGATCAATCTTGTGATCGGGCTGTCCATGACACTCGGTATATGGATCGCCTGGTCGATTGCCGTCCAGCGGGGAATTCCCGCCGATATGGCCGACACATTGGGGAGACTCACCATCGCCTTCACCCCTGATGGCGACCTCTATTTCCGGGTTGTGCTGATGATGGCGATCATCTGGGTCGTCGGCGCGACTGCCGCTCTCACCCTCATGGCCGTGCTCTACAACCTGGTGTCCGACGTCGTCGGGGGCGTCGAACTCGTGATGCTCGAAGAGACGGTCGATCAGCCGGTCACCGCTGAGGTCAGGCCACGACCCGTCGTGCATGTGCCCGCAAACGGCAATGGATCGTCGATGAGCGCCGACGAAACGGTCGAGCACGCGACTAGCTGATAGTGCGCGCCAGCTCGAGGCGGATCGGTGCACCCGCTTCCCCGATGTTCACCGGTATCTCGTAGCGCATCCGGTCGATGAAACACAGACTCTGTGCCACTTCCTCGCAATACACGAGCGTGACGTCGATGAGGACCGTGCTCTGACCCTCCGTCAGCTCGATGGGGATCGTGCGGGGAAGGTCGGTTCCCGTGATGTCGCCCCCCTGTCCATCGATGAGCCGAAGGACGTTGTCTCCGGAACTGACGATCACCGAACTCGGTGCCTCGTCGTTGACCTTGTGACCGGCCGGGAGCCGATAGTCGATCACCAGGGATCCCGGCCCTGCCGGCCCACGCACCGCATCGAGGGTCGTGACACCGCCAGCGAATGCAGCTGGTGGTTCGAACTGCTCGATGCCTTTGAGCACGAGTGTCCCGGTATCGCCGGTCACCGCGTCAACCAGCCGTATCGCGTGGTTGTTGGTGTCGGCCACGTAGAGGACGCCGCCGTCATACGACAGACCACCGGGCTCGTTGAACAACGGGCTGGTGCCATCCCTCCAACCGCTGGTGTCGCCCAGCCAGGTCTCGATGCCTCCGTTCTCGAGATCGATCCGCTTGAGTTTGGAGTTGTAGGTGTCGGCGACGTACAACGTTGAGGCACCGTCGAGGGCGACTCCGAGGGGGTGCTGGAGCCGCGCACGATTGCCGACGCCATCCACATCCCCGAAATCGAACAGTGTGGCGTCGCTCCCGACGACAAGGTCTGTGTGACCGGTCAACAGGAGACCGACACGGATCGAACTCGATTCCGAGTCAGCGAAGAACAACTCTCCTCTGTCGGAGAGGGCCAAGCCGCTCGGCTGTGCGAGATTCGCTGTCTCGAACGACCCGTTCAGGGTGCCTTCGGTTGCATTGCCGATCAGGGGTGCGACGCGCTCCCGTCCCAGATCGATGGCCCATATCTGGTGCGAGCCGGCGTTGGCGACGTAGATGAACCCGTCCTTGTATTCGACGTCCCATGGTGAGTTGAGGCGGGTATCCCCGAGCGCCCCACCGACGGGCGGCCATCCGATCGTGCCGTCTCCGACGAGGGTCGATACTTCCCCGGTCTCCAGATCGATCGTTCGCACCGCGTGGTTGCCGACGTCCGCGACGTAGATCCGATTGGTGTCCGGGTCGAGTGCGAGACCCTGGGGCGAGTTGAACGACGCCGCTTGACGTTCACCGTCCATGAATCCACTCGTGCCCGAACCCCATACCTCGCGGACGTCGCCGGTGGCGGGGTCAACCTCGATGATCCTGTGGTGCCCCGTGTCGGATATCCACAGTCTTCCGTCAACGGCCAGGATCTTCCCCGGGTAGCGCAACGGGCGAGCCGGAGACGTGGTCGCTTCGAGGGCGAACTCCGTCGGAGTCCGGTTGATCGCGCCCGATGCGTCGAACTCTGCGACAAGTGCTGCGATCACGGGCTGGAGCGCCGCATAGACGCCCTCACCGGGACGGATCCCCACAGCCCTCCCGGCCGGATCGATGACTGCCGTTGTCGGCCAGGCGTTGATCCCCCAGGTGCTCCATATCTGGAAGTCCTTGTCGTTGACCACCGGGTGGGTGACTTCGTACCGTTGGACGATGTCGACCAGGTTCTCCGTCCGACCTTCGTTCGTGAACTTGGCCGAATGGACCCCGATGACCACGAGTTCGTCGGCGAACTCCTCCTCGAGCCGCTTGAGGTCGGGGATGACGTGGATGCAATTGATGCAGCCGTACGTCCAGAAGTCGAGGACGACGACCTTCCCCTTGAGCTGATTGAGCGTGATGGGTTCAGCGGTGTTGATCCAGTCGAGTCCCTCGGGGAACTCTGGGGCGTCAACCGTTCCGGCTACCGAGGGCTGTGTGGTGGTCGTCGACGTCGATGTCCCGGTGTCCGTATCGGCCGACGGGGTGCACGACGCCAGAACGATGCTGACGGCGAGCACCGTCAGTACGAGTCGATTCGTCAGGCTGCGGTTGCGGTTCATCAGTTGTTGGAACGCCAGACAGCAACGTCGAGTTCCATCGCCGACACCGTGTTCAGAAGTTGTTCACCAAGGGTTCCCGCAGATACTGCACCTGCACCGTGTTGGGTTTCAGCGACGGTGATAGCGGTTCCTGCGAGGGTCAACGCTTCGATGTATGCGGCATGGTCGGAAACCCCGACTATCCGGCGCCCGGTCGGGCCTTCGACATCGACCACCGCACCGCCGAGATCGTTGTCGAGGAACGCTGCGTACCGGCCTTCGGATCGCTTCTTTCCCCACACGCTGCCGATCGGCTCGGGGAAAGGGAGCGGGTGACCGGAACGGTGGGGTTTGCCCGGTTCCGTCCATCCGACGACGACGGTGTCGTCATCGGTGATGGCCGCGTTCGGGTGGCTGGCGAGCGCCCCGGTCAGTGCGATCGCAACGTTCGCCCCATGGACGATCGGTATCGGCGCAGATTCCTGCAGTGGGGCATCGAGCTCATGCCACAAGACGAGCGGAATCTCTGCGACGCTGGCCAACCCGACGAGGCGGTGGAAATCCGTGGCGCCGTCGGACATGAGCACGTCGAAGGTCGCGAGGTCGTCGATCGGACCGGAACGCTTGTGTCGGGGAACCTCGGCGTTCAAAACACCGACGAACGCGACCCTCGATTCCGAAAGGAGCGATCGGACAGATCGGTTGCCAACCTCCGTCGAGGTGTCGACAGCGACTCTCACGTGACGCTCGGGGCGGGATCCCACGTGCCGTCAGGACCCTCAGGGGGTTCGATGGGCGCCTTGCGTGCCAGAAGCACGGCAGCAGCGACGGCCACCCCGATCCCAACCACAGCTATCAACTTCCTCATAGCCCCGAACGATACCCCCACTCGCCACTACGACCCGTACCCAGGGTTGTGCGACCATGAAAACGGGGTACTGGAGCCCACAGAATGGCGGGTGCGCTCAATCGATCTATCGCTACACCTTGGTCGCTCGAATGGTGAACTCGTTGTAGATGAACGCTTTCCCGAACCGTCTCGGCAGAGGAAACGAGCGAACGCGTTCCACTCGGAGTCCGTGCCGTTCCATCAACGCTCGCATTGCATCGCCGTCCACGAAATGAGTGTGGGTGGGGTCGCTTGCGAAGCCCCGCTCCTGGGGCGTCACACACACGACGGATCCGTTCGGGCGGACCCGTGGCAGGTACGCGTCGAGGATCTCATCTGCCCGTCCGTGTTCGAGGTGTTCGAGGACGTGCATGAGAATCAACGAGTCGAATGGTGTTCCCTCGGCATATTCGGACTGGTCGAATTCTTCCGGCGTGAACGCCGTGAGCCCATCGGCTCGGCACGCCGCAACAAAGGAGGGGTTGTGATCGATCCCGACGCCTGATCCGTCCAGGAACTTCAGGCCCCGGCCGAGCCCACATCCGACATCAAGGACGAAACCCAGGTTCTGGTGCCGAAGCCACCACCGGTACGGGTTCGGGACCAACCGTTTCCATGGCGCCCGTTGGATGCCCGCGAGACGTTTGGCGTAGTCGTCCGATTGGGTGTCGATGTCGACTCCTTCCGTACCCCGCAAAGATAGCGCTCGCACCCCGGCTCAGCGGATTCCGCCATTCTGTGGGCTCCAGTACCCCGTTTCCATGGTCGCACAACCCTGGGTACGCGAGAGAGACCGGTGGGCGCTATCGTCACGGGTGCGTACCCGGGATCCCCGGGGTGCCGCTTAGGAGCGAAGTCCGGTGTGAGTCCGGCGCTGTCCCGCAACTGTGATCCTCGCAAGACGAGGTCAGCCAGGTCGCCTCCTACCCGGCAGGCGGGCTGACCTTCGGAGGAGGGGTCTCAATCCGCAACGGATGGCTCCTCCAGAGAGAGGAGACATCCCCATGTTGAAACGCACATCCGTAGTTCTTGCCGCGATTGCCCTTGTGGTTGCCGCGTGCTCGACCGGAGCAGAAACGGCGACGACGGTGGCCGACCCCACCACGACCACGACGTCGACAACCTCAGCTCCGATGGAAACGACGACGAGCGCCCCCGAGTCCGACGGCTTCCCCGTCACGATCGTCGCGGACAACGGCGAGGTCACCATCGAGCAGATGCCGAGCCGGATCGTCTCGTTGTCTCCGACTGCCACCGAGATCCTCTTTGCGATCGGTGCTGGAGACCAGGTCGTAGCCGTGGACAGCCTGTCGAACCATCCAGCCGAGGCGCCCCTCACGGATCTGACCTCGTGGACCCCGAGCGTCGAGGCGATCGCGGCGTTCGATCCTGACGTCGTATTCATCTCGTTCGATCCCGGCGACGTGGTTGCCGGCCTCGCAGCGATCGGGATCCCCACAGTGCTCCACGGGACCGCGCTCTCCCTCGACGCTGCGTTCGGGCAGTGGGAGCAGACAGGCGCGGCCACCGGACATCTCGCGGAGTCCGTCCAACTCGTCGCCGAGGCGCAGGCCGCCATCGATGCCGCTGTCAGCTCGGTGGATGGTGCCGGTTCCGGTCTGACGTACTACTACGAGATAGACGACTTCTTGTACTCGACCACCTCCGCCTCGTTCATCGGGCAGCTGCTCGCACCTCTCGGTCTGGTCAATGTGGCAGACGAGGCCCCAGACCCTGACGGGTTCGGTTATCCGCAGCTCTCGTCCGAGTATCTGGTCGATGCCGATCCTGCACTGATCCTGCTTGCCGACACGAAATGTTGCGGTGAGTCGGCAGAATCGATCGCACAGCGACCGGGATGGTCGACGATGACAGCCATCGACACCGGGGCCGTCGTGGAACTGGACGACGATGTGGCGTCTCGGTGGGGACCGCGCATCGTCGAACTCGTCGAGACCGTGGCTGAGGCCATCATGTCACTGGTTGCGACCAACACATGAACGCCGGCCGTCCTGACGGTACTCGCCTGCCATGGTGGTGGATCGCCGGGGCGGCAGCGCTGCTCGTGGTCACGATCGTCGCCGGATCGATGATCGGAGCGGTCTCGCTGTCCCCGACGGGCATCATCACGTCCGTTCTTTCGCGCGTCCCGTTCCTCGGTGTCGAGTCGACGCTCGACGCCCGCTCAGATGCGATTGTGTGGCAGATCAGGATGCCGAGGGTGATCCTCGGGGTCCTCGTCGGTTCGATGTTGTCCATGGCGGGAGCGGCGTACCAGGGCGTGTTCCGCAATCCGCTGGCTGATCCCTACCTGCTCGGTGCGGGTGCCGGTGCCGGTCTGGGTGCGACCATCGCCATCGCCTACGGTCCCGATGTGGCATTTTGGTTCATCGACCCGTTGCCCCTCGCGGCGTTCGTGGGTGCCGTTGCGGGTGTGTTCCTTGCCTACGTACTCGGATACACGGTTCGCTCCGGGCGGACTGCCGTCACCCTGATCCTCGCCGGTGTTGCGGTTGCGGCGTTCCTCACCGCGCTCCAGACGTTCATCCAGCAGCGTGAGTCCGACACCCTTCGAGAGGTCTACGGCTGGATCCTTGGGAGCCTGACGACGGCAGGTTGGTCCGAGGTGCGCCTTGTCCTGCCCTATGTCGGCGTGTGTACCGCCGTCCTGTTCGCCTTCCGACGCCTGCTCGATGTGATGTCGGTCGGCGACACAGAAGCGTCTTCATTGGGCGTGAACCCGGCGAGATTGCGACTGGTGCTCATCGGTTTTGCAACGCTCGGTACTGCCGCCGTCGTGGCCGTGAGCGGACTCATCGGGTTCGTCGGCATCATCGTTCCCCATACGGTCCGTCTGCTCACGAACGCCTCGTATCGGGTGATCGTTCCTCTGTCGCTTCTCCTCGGGGGATCGTTTCTCGTCCTCGCGGATGTCTTGGCTCGAACCGTTCTGGCACCTGCGGAGATCCCGATCGGCGTCGTGACCGCGCTCGTGGGGGCGCCGTTCTTCGCAGTGGTCCTGAGACGGAGCACCGGGGTGGTCTCATGACGAGTATCAGCATCGAGCGTGTGAGCGTGTCGTACGGCAAGCAGCCGATGCTCGAGGATGTCTCCCTCACGGTCGGCGACGGACGATGGACCGGGCTGATAGGACCGAACGGTGCAGGAAAATCGACGCTCCTGCGTGCCGTGGTGGGAGCTCTTCCGTACTCGGGAACCATCGCTGTCGGCGAGCAGGATGTCGCCGATCGCGACGCCAGGGCCATGGCACTCAAGCTCGCATACGTGCCGCAACGGCCCACGTATCCCGTCGGCATGTCAGTGTTCGATTTCGTGCTCCTCGGGAGGACACCCCACCTGGGGATGCTGGCCGCCGAAGGCGCCGAGGACATTGCCGTGGTGTGGGATGCCCTCGATGCCCTCGGTCTGGCGTCCTTCGCCTCGCGCGATGTCGCATCCCTTTCGGGTGGTGAAACCCAGCGTGTGTCCCTTGCAAGGGTGCTTGCCCAGGAACCGAGTGTCGTCGTGCTCGACGAGGCAACCGCGTCGCTTGACGTCGCTGCCCAGCATGAGGTGATGGAGCTCATCGCGGACATCCGTTCACGCCAGGGCATCACCATCCTGAGTGCGATCCATGATCTGACGGCGGCCTCGCAGTTCTGCGACGAGCTGGTGTTGCTCGACGGCGGCAGGACCGTTGCTACAGGGTCGCCAGCCGAAGTGCTGACCGAACAGGTGCTCGGAGCCGTGTTCGAACCTACGATCAGGGTGATCGACGTCGAGGGAAGCCTCGTCGTCGTTTCCCTGCGGACCGAAGGAGATGCCGGATGACCGACACGCCACGACGCGACTTGTTCCTCGTCTACACCGGGGATGGGAAGGGCAAGTCCTCCTCGGCCTTCGGGGTGATGCTCCGTGCGGTCGCCCGGGGCTGGAACGTCAAGGTGATCCAGTTCATCAAGTCTGACAAATGGCGTACCGGTGAGAAGAAGATGGCCGAGGAACTCGGCGTGGAATGGGTGACCGGTGGCGACGGCTTCACCTGGGAGTCCGACGACATGGATGCCACCAGGAAGGTCGCTCTCCACGCGTGGGATGTCGCCAAGGAGTCGATCGCATCAGGCGACTACCAACTCATCATCATCGACGAGGGAACATACCCGATCACCTTCGGATGGATCGACATCGATGATGCGATCGAGACGATTCGCGAACGACCCGAGGGAGTGAACATCATCATCACCGGCCGCGACGCGGATGAGCGTCTCATCGAACTCGCGGACACGGCCACCGAGATGAAGAAGATCAAGCACGCGTTCGACAAAGGCATTGCGGCCCGAAAGGGTCTCGATTTCTGACGGGTCAGCGGATCGCCGACTCGAACAGGGAACCCACGAAGTAGGACAGTGCCCCGCCGAGCAATCCGAGGGTGAGGTTCTCGGTCCCCGAGATGATGGGGCTCTTCTTGGTTGCTGCCGTCTTGAGCGCCCCCACCACGAACAACCCGATCCCCGAGAGGAGCGCAGCGGAGACGAGGGCAGTATTGACGTCGGTGAGAAAGGCGAACGGGAGGATGGAGGGAAGCGCGCCGGTGAGGAAGAGCAATCCCGACGTGACACCCGCTGCGATCGGGCTGCGCCGCTCCGAATCCACGATGCCGAATTCCAGAGCACCCTGCATGTTCAGCATTGCGGTGTCGTTCGCATCGATGATGTCCACGACCTTGGCGAGGCCGTCGCCCTCGAGCCCCATATCGGCGAGCATGTCCGAGAGTTGATCCTTCTCGTGCTGCCGGAAGTGTTCGAGATGCTCCTTCTCGAGAGCGATCTCAGCATCGAATACCTCGTCCTGGGACTTCGTCGCCAGGTACTCGCCGATGGCCATCGAAATCATGCCGGCAAGGGCACCTGCAACGCCGGTGAGCAGTACCTGTCGCGTTGTGAGTCCACCACCGACGACGCCTGCGACCAGAAGAAACGTCGAGACGAGCCCATCGTTCACGCCGAGGATGATGTCCCGCATGTATTGGCGTGAAGCTCCGATGTGGGGCGTATAACCGGGTGGCAGGGATGCAGAAGTGTCGGACATGCAACCCAGTGTACGTCCCAGCGAGATTCACCGAGAGGTACGATGGGGCCATGATCACGCTCAATGACTCCGAACTTCTCAGGACCAAGGCCTACATCAACGGGGAGTGGGTGGATGCCGCATCAGGCGGTACCTTCGCCGTGCTCAATCCGGCGGACGGCGCGACGATCGCTGACGTGGCGGACGGGGGCGAAGCGGATGCGATAGCCGCTGTGGCTGCCGCGAAAGCTGCCTTTCCGGGCTGGGCCGGATTGACCGCCAGCAAACGGTCAGGGCTCCTGATGAAGTGGTACGACCTCATGCTCGAGAATGCCGATGACCTTGCCGCGCTCATGACAGCCGAACAGGGCAAACCGATCGGTGAAGCCAAGGGCGAGGTCATCTACGGTGCGCAGTTCGTGAGCTGGTTCGCAGAAGAGGGAAAGCGTGCCTACGGACAGGTGATTCCGAGCCCGATCAGTAGCTCACGGTTCATCGTGCTCAAGCAACCGGTCGGTGTCGCGGCTGCGGTCACGCCATGGAACTTCCCGAACGCGATGATCACACGCAAGGCAGCACCTGCGCTCGCGGCTGGTTGCACATTCATCGTCAAACCCGCTGAAGACACACCGCTTTCGGCATTGGCACTCGCCGAGCTTGCATCCCGGGCGGGTATTCCCGAAGGGGTGTTCAACGTCGTGCCGACATCGAAGCCGGCGAGCGTCGGCAATGTCCTGACCACCCATGAGGACGTTGCGAAGTTCTCGTTCACCGGTTCGACCGCCGTCGGCAAGGTATTGCTCGGACAGGCCGCTGCGACCGTCAAGAAGGTGTCGATGGAGCTCGGTGGGAACGCGCCGTTCCTGGTCTTCGATGACGCGGACATCGATCAAGCGGTCAAGGGAGCCATAGCCGCCAAGTACCGCAACACCGGCCAGACATGTATCTGCGCCAACCGGTTCATCGCCCAGCGATCGGTCGCAGCAGAGTTCACCGCCAAACTCGCCGAGGCCTCGGCAGGTCTGAAAGTCGGTCCGGGCGCCGATGCGGAGAATGCTGTCGGGCCACTGATCAACGAGGCAGCGTTCAAGAAGGTCTCATCCCTCGTGTCAGAAGCCGTGCTCGCCGGTGCTCAGGTCTATACCGGTGGCGGACCCGCAACCGGTGGCGGACCCGCAACCGGTGGTTCCCTGTTCTACCAGCCGACGGTGCTCGGTGGGGTGACCAACGACATGGAGATCGCCAAGGCGGAGATCTTCGGGCCCGTTTCGACTGTCATCACCTTTGATACCGAAGAAGAGGGCGTCGGCTACGCGAACGACTCCCGGTACGGCTTGGCCGCGTATCTGTACTCGAAGGACAATGCCAGGGTCTGGCGTGTGGCCGAGGCACTCGAATACGGCATGGTGGGTGTCAACACAGGAAGCATCTCGAGCCCGGTCGCTCCTTTCGGGGGTTGGAAGGAATCCGGCATAGGGCGAGAGGGTGCCCACCAAGGGCTCGAGGAGTACCTCGAGACCAAGTTCGTCGCCATGGACATCGGCCGCTAGCCCGAGCGCGGGATGAGTTCGTACATCGGGATGGAGCGTCCCGTGATCGAGCGGTACGTGTCGTAGCCGGGCCACACGGACGCAAATCGTTCCCAATGGGCAATGGCCTCGTCGTCAGGGACCCGTCGTGCGGTTACCAAGGTGGTGATGCCGTCGATCTCGAGATCAGCGGCGGAGTCATGCTCAAGGTTGGAGGACCATCCGGGATGGTGGTCCTTGCCGAAGTTGGTGGCGGCAACCAGGTGCCCGCGATCGCTGGGGATGTAGAGAAGCGGAACCGTGCGCTTTTTGCCAGACACCGAGCCCGTCGTGGTCAGGTAGCAGAGGGGGAACTGGGCGCCGAGACTCGATGGCGCGAACGGTGTGTTCTTCAACCTCAGGTCGAGTGGTGTGAGGACCTTCGAAAGCACCCATCGAAACCATGTGGTCGTCGAGAGTCGCCGCACGAGACGTCGATACATATTCATCGCCACGACGGTACCGGCACATGGCGCAACCTTCATCTACCGTACGGCCATGACATCTGACGCCGTCGAGCCGCCCGTCACCGATCAGGGCGTGGACGACCAGCAACCCCAGTTCTATCCCCCTTCCCCGCCTTGGGGTGCGAATGCCAAGCTCGCCGTCATCGTGATGGGCTTTCTGCTCGCCGTCATCGGGGTCTATCTCATCAGGAATGTGCTCGCCGTTGCGGCCCTATCGGGCCTGATTGCGTTCCTCGTCGCGCCTCTTGTCCGTTTCGGCCATCGAAAGCTTCACATACCTCGCGGCCTCGCTCTGCTGCTTGCCTATCTGGTCGTCGCCGCAGCGACGGTGGGTTTCGGGTATCTCGTGGTCACCTCGATCATCGATTCGGTCGTCGAGCTCGATCCCGTCGGACTCGTGAACGACCTGCGCCAGTCCTTGCTGGACAACATCGACTCGAACAACTACCTCCACATCTTCGGCCTCACCGTGGACATGACGTCGGTGATGAGCACACTCCGCGTCCCGGTCGGTGGTGGGGATGGGAGTGGCGTCATCGATGTCGATCGGGTCATCGACATCGTCGGCTCGTCATTGAGCGGGTTCAGGACCGTTGCCGGACTCATCACGGCAATGATCACATCGGCAATCGTCACTGCACTCATCGCCATGTATCTCAATGCTGACAGCGAGCGGTTCCACGCAGCCACGATGACGAACATCCCTCCCGGCTACGAGCGTGATGGCCAGATCATGATGCGCAAGCAGAAGCGGGTCTGGACCGGCTATCTGTATGGGCAGCTGATCAATTCGCTCATCACAGGGCTGTTGGTGTTCGTCGTCCTCGTGGTGGTTGGCCTACCGGGTGCGTTCCTGATGGGGGCGATCATGGTCGTACTCAACATGATCCCCACGTTCGGACCGATCCTCGCGGCGATTCCCGGTGTCCTGGCCGCTCTGCTATCGGGCTCCACACGGTGGCCGGAGCTCGAGAGCTTTTGGTTTGCCCTCATCGTGGCCGGGATCTATCTCGTTGTTGTCCAGGCGCAGGCCAACATCATCGCTCCCAAGGTCATGGGATCTGCCGTCCAACTCCGGCCCGCAATCGTGCTCGTTGGACTGCTCGTCGGGTTCCACGTGGGCGGGCTCCTGGGCTCCCTCCTTGCCGTGCCCGTGATCGCCTCGATCCGCGATGTCGGCGTCTACGTCTGGGCGAAGCTCATCGACAAAGAACCGTTCCCGAAGGAGAAGCCGGTTCCCGTGTCGCCCCACGACTACGACACCTAGGTGT
>CBDUOH010000066.1:0-11980 GCA_965368815.1 uncultured Acidimicrobiia bacterium | reverse complement strand
AGGATCGTGCTCATGGCGACAAGCGTACCGCGAGATGGAGCGTGGAAGGAATCACAGTGTGTCCGTTCCCGTATCCTCGCGTCGTGCGCTCTGCCAAGTTCCTCATCGTCGCCGCCCTTGCAGCGGCTGCATTCACGACGGTCTCCTCGGCCGTCGCCCAGAGCGACGAGGACCCCATCGTTGTCATCGAGGTGAACGATCCGATCGATCAACGGGTTCTCGACTTCATCGTCGCATCGCTCGAGACTCCCGATGCCCATGCGTTCGTCCTCAAGATCAACAGTCCCGGGCTGTCATCGGGCGATCCTACGAGGGCTTACCAGGCCGTAGTTGAGGCGGACGCACCGGTCGTTGCATGGATCGGACCCAACCCTGGTGTTGCGTACGGCGGTGCGGCGTACCTCGCCAACCACGCCGACATCCGATCTGCCGCTCCCGGTGTCAGGATCGGCTACCTGGATCCGGCCGTGCTCCGCTCTGGCGAAGGCACACCGTCGGCTCGTCCGGGGGATGATCGAACGGCATGGCTGGAGACCGAAGCCGCTCTCGGCACCACAACGCGGACCGTGACGGTGGACGACGGCGCGATCTACGGTTTCGTCGATCGCGTCGACCCTGCGCTCGGACAACTGATCGTGTCGCTCGACGGGATCCGTGTGTCGCGGGGAGCGGGCCAGACCTTCGTCCTGGACACCGCGGCCACCCAGACGATCAACGATCAGGAGGTCGTCGTCGCCTCCCGACCGGTCACCTTCGTGAAGGCGGGCCTTCTCGACCGATTCCTTCGGCTCGGGAGCCGACCGGAGACCGCCTTCTTGTTCCTCGTCTTCGCTCTCGCATTCGCTGCGTTCGAGTTCTATGCCGCAGGGTCGGGACTGATGGCCGGTGTGGCCGGGCTGGCGATGATCCCGGCTGGCTACGGTCTGGCGACGTTGCCGATCTGGTGGCCAGCCCTCGGCCTCGTCCTGATCGGTTTCGCACTCCTCGTGTGGGGGTTCGTCCAGAACCGTGTCGATTGGCGCGCAGCACTGGGGGGAGTCGCGATTCTCGCCGGTGGTCTCACGTTCACGTCGAGCCGCCCTGCGTTCCCACCGGTGATCTGGCTCGTCGTGGTTGCCGCAGCCGGTGCCGGACTGTTCGTGTGGTACTCACTCACGACTGTGGTCCGAGGACGGTTCGCAACTCCCACAGTCGGTCGTGAATCGATGTTGGGGCGCCGCTGCGTAGCCGTGGAGACGCTCGACCCCATAGGGGTCGTGCTTGTCGACGGAGCTCGATGGCGTGCGACTGCTGACCGGGGCGTACGGATCGATCCCGGTGCCCCTGTGGAGGTCGTAGGCGTCACTGGTTTGTTGCTCGAGGTGGACCCGCTCGGGTCTCCGACGAAGCGTCCATCGGCCTGAATCGCCCCGAGAGTGGGAAAAAAACTACTAGCACGGTACGGGTCCGCTGATTAGGTTCGGCATCGCGTGTCGGGAGCTCAGCCCCGGAACGTGTGGCTTAGTACTCGACTGAAGGGCGGCTCTTTCCGTGATGTCTCAAGACAGATCTTGGCACCCGGTTGCGTTGTGCAGTGGCAACCACTCCCACCTCTTTTTCCCCCCAAGCACGCAGGAGCGGAAAGAAGAACGAGAACGAAGAGAGATCAGAGCCAAGGCTGTCTGCCAGGTGTGTCCCGTCGCCCAGGAATGTAGGGACTACGCCTTCGCCATCAAGGAGCCATACGGCATCTGGGGCGGACTCACGGAAGCTGAACGGCGCCACGCCCTCGCTTCGGCCAGCTAGCCGGGGCGCTTGCGCACGTTTCGACCGTCGCCGACACGTCGGGTGAACCCCGACTTGTCCAACCACTCAAGGAGCGGAACGGACTGTCGACGCGCCATCCCGAAATGATCCTTGAACTCACTGACCGTGAAACCGTCCTCGAGCTCGGGGAGGCGGCCAATGAGTTCATCGAGTTGGCGTCGGGTGAATATCAGATCGTCTGCGATCTGGACGGCATCCCCCCGACGGATCACAGCATGGAGAACCTCGGTCTCGAGGGCGAGCTGGGAGGCCCGCGGTACGTCGTAGGACTGCTCGAGCATTTCGCTGGCGCGCAGCCAGGATGACTCGTCGTCAGCTGAGAGGGCGCCGGAGAACCCGGCGACAGAGACGACACCGTCGACACGGCTGAGGTCATCGGCGTTGTCGATGACCCACGCAACGACCGCCCGATCGGCATCGACCCGGCTCGCGATCTCAGCGATGGAGGCGCCGGGTCGGCGAGGATGATCCTTGTGGTACCCCTCGGCGGCTGTTCTGACTGCCTGCTCGATGTGATCCACGTAGGACGCGGACAAGGCGTTGGACCCGACTTTCACGGCGTGACTCGCCGGGCGGCCACCGGTTGCCCGACTGAGCTCTTCGTCGGACGCGATGCCTCGGAGCTCGAGGAGACGGTCCGGCGAACTTCCCGGAGATGACAGCACGGCCACGGCTCGATGTGTCAGCCGGTGTGGTGGATGAGGGTCGAGCACCGGCCCACCGCCCACGACCGCCTGACGACCGCTCTCACGGATGACGATCCGATCGTCGCAGACGATCGGGAGGGGGTCTTCGACGGCTACCACGTATATGTCGTCGGCGACACGACGGAGCTTGGCAACGCGGTCTGCGGTTCCCGAGTGGATGTGGAACCCACCCTTGGGAGGGATGCTGTCGAAACCCCTCGTGGGTCGCGCCGACATGACGAATCGGAGCGACGATGTGGCCGTGCCCGGCAGGGCAAGCAGCACACCGCGTTCGAGGTCCCCTGCGTCCACGCCGCTGAGGTTGATCGCCGCCCTCTGGCCGGCCGATACCGAGTTCACAGCGTTGTCATGACGGTGGAGTCCACGCACTCTCGCGGTCGCGCCGGACGGATGGATCTCAACCTCGTCATCGATTGCCACATGGCCCCGTTGGACGGTTCCCGTCACGACGGTGCCGGATCCATGGATGGCGAACGCCCTGTCGACCCACAGGCGGAACGGGGCGGCTTCGTTCTGATCGATGGATTCTGCGACGGTGCTGAGTTCGCTCCGGAGGGCATCGAGACCCTCGCCGGTGATGGAGGACACCGCCACGATTGGCCACCCTTCGAGTGACGTCCCCGCGATTTCTTCCCGGATCTCAAGCGTCGCGAGCTCGACGGTGTCAGCATCGACAAGATCGATCCGGGTGAGTGCGATGACGCCATTGTCTGCACCGATGACATCGAGCACACGAACATGTTCCTCGGTCTGGGGCATCCAACCGCTGTCGGCAGCGACGACGAGTAATGCGCAGTCGACTCCCACTACCCCGGCGAGCATGTTCTTGATGAACCGTTCGTGGCCGGGAACATCGACGAAGCCGAATTCGTGGCCGTTGATCGTGGCAAATGCGAAACCAAGATCGATCGTGAGTCCTCGACGCTTCTCCTCGTCCCATCGATCCGGATCGCTTCCGGTGAGTGCCTGCACAAGCGAGGATTTCCCGTGGTCGACGTGGCCAGCGGTTCCGACGATGGGCATATCAGCGCAGGGCGGCCGACACTGCCGACGCCACGTCCTCGTCCTGGGTTGGCAGCACCGATCGGACATCGATGAACACGGCCCCGTCCCGTCTCGTGGCGATCACAGGCTCCGGCATCGATGCCAGGACGGTCCAGATCTGATCCGCAGATCCGTCGATGCGAATGGCGATCGAGGGAATCGTCTCGCCGGGCACCGAACCAGCCCCGGGAACAGCCTCGGAATCGACGATCGCTACCCGGGGGTCATCCGGAGCGATGCGGTTGGCGCGCTCCGTCAATGACTCGAGGGACGCCGTGGCCATGCCCCAGAAAGGGATCTCCCGCACGCGTGCATCGGCGTACATCTCCAAAGTGGTCGACAGGGAAGCGATGGTGGAACCGTCGAGTCTGACGGCACGAGCAATCGGGTGACGCCTCGCTCTGTCGACCGCATCTGCCTTGCCGACGATGATGCCTGCCTGCGGGCCGCCGATCAGTTTGTCCCCGGAGAACAACACGAGGTCGGCGCCCAAAGCCACCGTCTGCTTGACACCCGGCTCCTTGCCGAGCCACGACCGGAGTTCAGCCGGTACCCATGGTGCCAGCTCGTCCATGAGTCCGCTTCCGACGTCGGCGATGAAGGGAATGCCTCTGTCCGAGGCAAGCTGGGCGAGATCCCCGTAGGAAGCTTCTTCGCTGAAGCCATCGATCCTGTAGTTGGACGGATGGACCTTGAGCACGGCGTCGACCGTATCGATCACCGCCTCGAAGTCAGCCATCCGTGTGCGGTTCGTCGTGCCTACTTCCACCAGGGTGGCACCGCTCGCCTCCATGAGGGAAGGGAGGCGGAACGACCCCCCGATCTCGATGAGTTCACCTCGGGACACGGCGATCCTGCGGGTGTCCCGGGCGACCGATGCGAGAGCGAGGAGGAGACCACCGGCATTGTTGTTCACGGCGAATCCATCCTCTGCGTCGGTGGCGACCCGCAGGATGGTCGAGAGGTAGTCGTGGCGTTTCGCTCGTCTCCCCGTGCGGATGTCGACCTCGACGTTGCCAGCTGACATGCCGAGAGCTTGGCCGATCGCCGCCGCGTCACTGTGGACTGGTGCCCTCCCGAGGTTCGTGTGCAGCAGGACCCCCGTCGCGTTGATGACCGTTCGCGGGCGTGCGGCGTCGAGCCGCGACAGCTCCTGCATGGCGAGATCGAGTTCGTCGATCTGTTCGCCGCCCGAAAGGATCGCTGCGCGGGCTGTTGCTATGGACGAACGCGCCACAGACGCGACCAACGCCGCAGGTAGGTCGAACACTGCCGCACAGTCGGCTATGACCGCGTCGACAGAGCGGAGATCTCGCAGTTCCATGCTGAGAGCGTAGAGGGCTTGGGAGACGTTGGACAGCGTCGGCGATTGTTCCGTCATCAGCCACCGACCCCTACCCTTGGCCCATGCGGATTCGTAGTTGGCTGTTCATGACGTTCCTCGCCGTGCCGGTGCTTGAGATCGTCCTGTTCTATCTCGTCGGGCAGTGGATCGGCGTCTGGCCGACGCTCGCGATGATCGTTGCGACTGCGGTCCTTGGGTCCATGCTCGTATCCCGCCAGGGCCGTGAGACGTGGATCAGGTTGCGCGTCCAGATCGCCAACGGCGAGTCTCCTTCGCAAACCCTCGTGCACGGGGCGATGATCCTCGTTGCCGGAGCACTGCTCCTCACCCCGGGGTTCCTGACCGATGCCATCGGATTCACGCTGCTCGTTCCTGCGGCCCGAGAGACACTCCGCGCCTGGTTCGTGAGGCGCATGACGAACCGGTGGGTCGTGGTCAGGTGAGACGCGCTTCGACGGTCTGTGTTGTCAAGGACACCGACCATGTCGAGGTGCTCATGGTCCGCAGACCACTCACATCCCGATTCATGCCCGGCGTCTGGGTCTTTCCCGGAGGTGCCGTTGATTCTGCCGATGCGCACAGCCCCGTCGGATTCGGTGCGGGTGCGGACGACTGGCGGGTCGCCGCGATGCGGGAACTGATCGAGGAAACCGGCATCTGGATAACGACACAGGGCACGCTTGAGCGTCCTGTGACCGACAACCCATTCGGCGACGTCGCCGCCTCCGGTCTGACGATCGATACGGATGCGTTGGTGTATTTCTCGAACTGGATCACGCCGTCGGTGTTCCCCATCCGGTTCGACACCAGGTTCTTCCTCGCCGTCGTGGACCCCGAGACGCGTGGGTCCGTCGATGGTGACGAGCTGATCGATCATGACTGGGTCACGCCCCGTGAAGCCCTCCAACGTGAAAGTGCCGGGACCTGGGATGTGGCGTTTCCCACACGCGAGACCCTCAAGCTCCTCGGGTCCGCCACGACGACACCTTCGTTGATCGCCAAGCTTCGTTCGATATCCGAGGTGCCGCCGGTTGAGCCCAGGCTCATCGTGTCGGACACGGCGGCACGCATCGTGATGCCCGACGACGACGACTTCGAGGCTGCCGCAGCGCTGCAGAACGATCCCACGATTCTCGAACGACTCAAGAAGGTCGTTGCACGAGGGGGAACCGTGCCAGCAGAGTTCAAGGACCGATCATGACCATGACACGAATCCTTGCACCGAACCCCGGCGTGTTCACCGGGCCGGGAACGAACACATACATTCTTTCGAGCGAATCCGAGGTACTGATCGTGGACCCCGGGCCGGTGATCGAGTCGCACGAGCTTGCAATCGTCACGGCACTCGTCGGGCTCACCCCGGTTGGCGTCGTGGCGACACACACCCATCCCGACCACGCACCGTTGGCGAATCCGCTCGCCCGACGTCTGGACGTCCCCGTCTACGGATTCGGTGATGGCCCTGCGTTCCGACCGGACATCACCGTGGCGGACGGGGCCGATATCCGATTCGGTCACAAGGTCATCACCGCGGTACACACGCCTGGGCACACACCGGATCATCTGTGCTTCCGGCTCGATGACACCTTGCTCACGGGCGATCACATCATGGGTGGTTCGACCGTGGTGATCGATGACGCCCGTGCATATCTCGACAGCCTGTACCTCGTCCGAGACCTCGGGGTGGCTCGTCTGGAACCTGGTCATGGGGAGGCGATCGATGATGCTGGGCGAACCATTGCCGAGTACATCGCCCACCGCCTCGAGCGCGAGCAGCAGATCGTCGAGGCTGTTCGCAACGGTGCAGGAACCATCGGGGAGATCGTCGACGTTGTGTACGTGGGACTCCCGGCAGAGCTTCGGCAGGCAGCGGTGCACCAGGTCGGTGTGCAAGTGAGGAAGCTTTCGGACGATTCGCTTGTATCGTGGCGGGAGGGCACGGCGGAGGAACGAACAGAAGTCCGCGCTCGATAGGGGAACGATGCAGAATCGATTCGTCGTTGTTCTTGCGCTCGTTCTTGCTCTCGCAGCCCCGGCGTATGCACAGTCGGCCTCTGCGATCACCCAGGCCGACGTCGACGCCGCTCGGGCCGAACGAAACCGTGCCGCTGGTGCGCTTGCCGAGACGACTGCGCGATTCGAGCAGGCTGTCGCGGATGAAGAGTTCTCCCAGGAGCGGATCGCCCAGCTGACGCGGTCGATTGCGGATCTCGAACTCGATATCGCTGCCAAGAGGGCCGAAGTGCTCGACCTCGTCCGGAATCGATACATGCAGGGCGGCACAAGCGGCACGGAACGGCTGTTCGCAACCCAGACATTCGAAGACATCCCGATCCAGAGCGCGTATTTCAAAGTCATGAGCGATCGGGATGCGGCGACGTTGCGGGGGCTTGAGGTGGCCGAGCAGCTCCGTCGTGATCATGCACTGTCGCTCCAGGAGACGTTGGCCGTCCAGACGGCACTCGTCGAGGAGATCAATACGCTGCGCGTCGACATCCTCGCAACGCTTGAGCAGGCTGACAAGAGCTTCAATGCCATAGCGATTGCGTTCCAGGTGCAAGAAGAGGAACGGCGCCAGCGAGAAGCCGAAGAAGAGCGTCTCCGGCAGGAAGCCGAGGCCGAGGCGCGTCGGGCAGCCGCTGCCGCAGCTGCCGCCACAACGACGACCACGACGACGGCGGCGGCACCTTCGGCGACGACGACCACGACTTCGTCACCGACAACGACGACCGCGCCGGCACCCTCGGCGACGACGACCACGACTTCGCCACCGACAACGACGACAACCGTGCCGCAAGCGCCCCCTCCTGTTGTCACGGACGGCAAGACCTGTCCCATCAATGCAGCGACGAGTTTCTCTGACACGTGGGGAGCACCGCGGTCAGGAGGTCGCATCCACAAAGGCGTCGACATGATCGCGGTCCGCAACGCTCCGCTCGTCGCCATCGAATCAGGGGTCATCACGAGGACGTCGAACAGCAGTCTCGGTGGGCTGTCGATCTACCTCTCCGGAGTCTCGGGCGCCCGCTACTACTACGCACACCTCGAATCGTTCGCCGATGGTGTGTCGGGTGGACTGTCCGTACAGGTCGGCGACACGATCGGTTACAACGGCAGCTCGGGCAATGCTCCCGACTACCTCCCCCACCTGCACTTCCAGTACGCCCCGCCCGCCAGTGACTGGGTGAACCCCTATCCGCTGGTCAAAGCCCTCTGCGGGTGACCCCCGCCAAACCAGCAGGCACGGCGCTCTAGGCTTCGAGGATGCCAACAGAAGCTGATATCCGGACCGCCCTGGCCAACGTCATCGACCCCGAGCTCGGTACGGACATCGTGGATCTCGGGATGGTCGGGGACGTGGCCATCGACGGTGGTGCCGTGAACGTGTCGATAGCGCTCACGATCGCGGCCTGTCCGATGCGGGGGCAGATCGAAAGTGATGTCAAGCGTCGCGTACTCGCCATCGACGGTGTCACGAGCGTCACGATCGACATCGGGGTCATGTCACAGGACCAACGATCGACGCTGATGGAGCGAGCAAGAAAGCGTGCGCGCGAGACAGCAGCCCCCACGGCAGTCAACCCATCGACGCGTGTGCTCGCGATCAGTTCCGGCAAAGGCGGCGTTGGCAAGTCATCCCTCAGCGTGAACCTTGCGCTGGCGATTGCGGCACAGGGGCATTCGGTCGGCTTGCTCGATGCCGATATCTGGGGGTTCTCGACACCCCGGATGCTCGGAGCCACAGCCACGCGCCTCCATGCAAACGAGGACCGCAAGATCGTTCCGACCCTCGTGAACGGGATCCACCTGGTGTCCACAGGTCTGCTCCTCGATGATGAGGGAACAGCATTGATGTGGCGGGGACTGATGCTCTCGAAGGCTCTCGAGCAGTTCCTCAACGATGTCGCGTGGCCCTCGGACCTCGGATACCTCGTCGTCGACATGCCCCCGGGGACCGGCGACGTCCAGATGGCGTTGTCACGGATGCTGCCACAGGCCGAGATGGTCGTTGTCACGACCCCACAGCTCGCCGCACAGCGGGTGGCCGCCCGGGTAGCGGACATGGCTCGTCGATCCCACATGCCGATCGTGGGTGTCATCGAGAACATGAGTGGGTTCACCACTCCGAACGGTGAGCACTTTCCGATCTTCGGTGCGGGCGGTGGAGCCACCCTTGCCGATGAGCTTGGTGTGCCGTTGATAGCGTCTGTTCCCATCGACCCGTCGGTTTCGGAGGGAAGTGACGCCGGGCTGCCGATCGTCATCAACAGACCCGACACCGCGGCAGCCCGATCCATCGTCGCCGCTGCAGCCGAGATCACCGCGATCCTTCCGCCGCTCGCCCTCGACAACTGCATCGGGCGTCTGTCGAACCTGGCCAGCCTCGGTTCCGAGGGCTGATCCGGGCGATTTCGGGAATCCGTTCGGATGTTCCGACGTTTCTTGTAGGATTGACCAGAGCAACCGCAATTCCGCATACGGAGGTTTCCGTGACCGCCCAAGATTCATCAACGACACAGGACGTTCGCTTCACCGCGGACGGCAAGCCGGCGATACAAGGCGTCACACTCACTTCGAATGCGGCCGCCAAGGTCAAGGAGCTGATCGAGGCAGACGGCGGCAACTCGAGCGCCCTCCGACTCGGTGTCAAGCGGTCGGGTTGCAGTGGCTACGCGTACGACATGTTCTTCGATTCCCAGATCGATGACACCGACATCGTCAGCACCACCGACGGAGTCAGCGTCGTGGTCGATGCCGAAAGCGTGCAGATGGTCGAAGGCGCCACGATCGACTTCAAGGACAACGGACTCGACGGCGCTGGATTCGCCATCGAGAACCCGAACGTGTCCGGCACCTGCGGGTGCGGCAAGAGCTTTTCGTAGCCCCAGGTTCGATCAGGGATCCCCGGAGCGAGGTTGGTCGTTGACGCGTGCGATAATGCGCGACCGTCAAAGCCGATATCCGACC
This sequence comes from uncultured Acidimicrobiia bacterium, assembly GCA_965368815.1. Classification (GTDB taxonomy): domain Bacteria; phylum Actinomycetota; class Acidimicrobiia; order Spongiisociales; family UBA5794; genus UBA5794. The sequence continues at coordinate 2,110 of CBDUOH010000066.1, read as the reverse complement.
GGAGGAACGCCATGCCGAAGAAGATTCTTGACACGCCCAATGGTCCTGCCGCCCTCGGGCCGTACAGCACTGCGACGGAGGCCGCCGGCCTTGTGTTCGTCTCGGGCATGGTTCCGCTCGACCCCCAGACCGGGGAACGTGTGTCGGGCGGCATAGTCGAAGAGACCCACCAAGCGATGAAGAACCTCGGTGCGGTGCTCAAGGATGTCGGTTTGACCTACGACGACATCGCAAAGACCACCATCTTCCTCGCCGACATGGACGACTTCGCGAGCGTCAACGCCGTGTACGCGGAGTATGTGGGGGATGCGAAACCGGCACGGACCACCGTGGAAGCCGGTGGACTGCCCAAGGGCTTCCTCGTCGAGATCGACTGCATCGCTGCACGCTGAATCACGCGGGCGTCGCGTCGGATTGTTCCCTACCCTCTTGATGTAGCACGTGGCCCGCCTTGTAATGGTCACGTGACCGATATCGGTCGAAGGAGAGATCTGTGAACCGCGACGCCGTACTTTCTGCACTCGGGATCGATGCCACCTCGTCGGGCGCATACGCAGGTGGATGGCGCGACGGCTCGGGCGCCGAGATCGAGTCGATCGATCCGACCACCGAGGCGGTGATCGGGACCGTACGCACCGCGGATGCGACTGACTATGAGGCCGCGGTCCAAGCCGCGCTCGACGCCTTTGCCCTGTGGCGGATGCTTCCGGCACCCCAACGCGGTGAATACGTCCGGCGCATCGGCAACGCCCTGCGTGAGTACAAGGAACCCCTTGGTGCCCTCGTGTCGATGGAGGTGGGCAAGATCAGGGCCGAGGGGGAAGGCGAGGTCCAAGAGATGATCGACATCGCCGACTTCGCCGTCGGACTCTCCCGTCAGCTGTACGGCCTCACGATCGCCTCCGAGCGCCCACGGCACCGGATGTTCGAGCAATGGCAGCCATTGGGACCCGTCGGCATCATCAGCGCCTTCAACTTCCCCGTTGCGGTGTGGTCGTGGAATGCTTTCATCGCCGCAGTGTGCGGAGATTCAATGATCTGGAAGCCGTCGCCGGTGACACCTCTGACGGCCGTCGCTGTCCAGAACATCTGTCACGAGGTCATGGACGGAACAGGATTCGAAGGTGTGTTCAATCTGACCGTCGGCGACGTGGACCCGGTCGGCGCTGCGATGGTCAACGATCGGCGTCTTCCCCTGATCTCGGCGACGGGCTCGGTGCGGATGGGTCAACAGGTGGGGACCCAAGTGGCACAACGGCTCGGACGATCGCTGCTCGAACTGGGTGGGAACAACGCCATCATCGTGATGGACGATGCCGATCTCGATCTGGCTGTCCGCGGAGCGCTCTTCGCTGCTGCCGGTACCGCGGGGCAGCGTTGCACCTCGCTGCGCAGGTTGATCGTGCACAAGGACATCGCTGATCTGCTGACAAAGAAGCTGATAGCTGCCTACCAGCAGATCCCGATGGGGGACCCGCTCGAGGACGGAACTCTTGTCGGTCCGCTCGTGAGCCGTGCCGCGGTGGACAACACCAAGGCTGCGCTCGGCATCGCGCTCGAGCAAGGTGGCGAGCTGCTCGTCGGCGGGAACGAACCCGACAGGACGGGGTTCTTCTTCGAGCCAACGCTGGTCCGTCTGCCCAAGGACGCCCCGATAGCGCAGCAGGAGACGTTCGGTCCGATGATGTACCTGATCGAGGTGGAGTCCTTCGAAGAGGCGCTGGAGGTGAACAACGGTGTTCCCCAGGGCCTGTCGTCGGCGATCTTCACGGATTCCATCCGGACATCGGAGCGGTTCTTGTCGGCCGAAGGATCAGATTGCGGCATCGCCAATGTGAACATCGGGACGTCTGGTGCAGAGATCGGCGGAGCCTTCGGTGGTGAGAAGGAGACAGGCGGAGGCCGCGAAGCCGGTTCGGATTCGTGGAAGGCCTACATGCGCAGACAGACCGTCACCGTCAACTGGTCAAACGACCTCCCCCTCGCACAAGGCATCGAATTCGGCTGACCGAACGCGTACCACCGAACGCGTACCCAGGGTTCCACGACCACGTTTCCGTGGTACTCCAGCCCACAGAATGCGCTGCACCCGGTTGAACCGCTCTACCGG
>CBDUOH010000065.1:0-11982 GCA_965368815.1 uncultured Acidimicrobiia bacterium | reverse complement strand
GGAGAACAGGTGTCCGTGGACAGAAGTTTGCCGACCTGGGTCGACTAGGCAGTTCTTGTCTGGGCCCAACACGTGGGGCAGTACGAACCCCATTCCCCGTAGCGGGGGTCGTGCGTGAGTTCGGAACCACAACCCGCGCATTCTGCCGACACGAATGTGTCAGCGATGTGCGTGAACGGACCATCTGAACTCAGGAGGTCTGTCACGAGGATGGTGTTGGAGTATCCGCGCGGCATCACGCGAGTGTATGGCGCCCGACAGGTATCGCTCAGAGTCCGTTCACTCGGCGCTTTCGGTCGATGGTCCGATCACCGCATCGAGGCTGTCGAGCACCTCACCGACTTCAGCGTGACGGCCGAGTTCCTTCTTGGAGAAGACGAGCTGGTCTCCTGCCATCACTTCGAACACGCCGCCTCGGGACGGCGTGAGGGTGAGGTCGTCGATGACATGCCCGAACTTCCCGAGAATCGCTTCCACCATGCGCACGGCACGGTCGGTGTAGTTTCAGACCTGGCAGTATTCGATCGAGATGTGCATGGGGCCACTCTACCCCTCGAGGAGCCAGCGGGTCGACGACGTCGCCCGCTCCGCCCTTCCTAGCCGAGCGTCGCTCCGGATTCGGCCGAACCGACCAATTTGGCGTACTTGGCGAGCACACCTGTCGTGTAACGGGGATCGGCGGGAACCCAGGCATCACGGCGGCGTGCGAACTCGGCGTCGTCGATGACAAGGGACATCTCACGGTTGGGGATGTCCACCCGAATGGTGTCGCCCTCCTCCACCAAACCGATCGGACCACCGTGTGCGGCCTCGGGCGCCACATGCCCGATGCACAAACCTGTTGTTCCTCCCGAGAATCGACCGTCGGTGATCAGCAGCACGTCCTTGCCGAGTCCGGCTCCCTTGATCGCGGCCGTGATGGCAAGCATTTCGCGCATCCCCGGACCGCCTCGCGGACCCTCGTAGCGGATGACCACGACATCACCCTTGCGGAGTTCGTGGTTCCACAGCGCCTCGAGTGCGTGCTGCTCGTCGTCAAAGACACGCGCCGGTCCCTCGAACACGTCGAGCTCGATGCCGGCCACCTTCACGACCGCGCCTTCGGGTGAGAGCGATCCACGCAGAACGGCTATCCCACCCTCGGGGGCGAGTGGATTGTCAAGGGGTCGGAGCACGTCCTGGTTGTCGGGCAGCACGACATCGGCAAGGTTCTCGGCCATTGTTCTGCCGGTCACCGTCATCACGTCGCCGTGGAGCAGACCGGCGTCGAGGAGCGTCTTGAGCACCACGGGAACACCACCGATGCGATCGAGATCCACCATGTGATATCGGCCGAACGGCTTCATGTCGCCGATGTGTGGGGTCCGACGCGAGATCGAGTCGAAGTCCTCCAACGTCAGGTCGACGCCCGCCTCGTTGGCAACCGCCATCAGGTGGAGAACGGCATTCGTGGAACCCCCGAGCGCCATGACGACGGTGATGGCGTTCTCGAACGCCTCCCGCGTCATGATGTCCCTCGGCCGGATGCCCTTGTCGAGAAGGGCAACAACAGCCTCGCCGGATCGTCGGGCGAAGTCATCGAGTCTGCTGTCGACGGCCGGTACCGAAGCCGAACCCGGCAGGGACATACCGATTGCTTCACCCACGGATGCCATCGTGTTCGCCGTGAACATGCCTGCGCACGAACCCGCACCAGGACAGGCGTTCTGCTCTATCGCGAGCAGTTCATCGTCTGAGATCGCACCTTCTGAATGAGCACCGATGCCCTCGAACACGTCGACGATCGAGATGTCCTTCCCGTTGATCCTTCCCGGGAGGCTCGATCCGCCGTACAAGAACACCGAGGGGAGATTGTGCCTGGCCGCAGCCATCAGCATTCCGGGAAGCGACTTGTCACATCCTGCGATCGACACCATCGCATCGAACCGCTCGGCGTGCATGACGAGTTCGACGCTGTCCGCGATGACCTCGCGAGACACCAGCGAGGCCCGCATTCCCTCGTGACCCATGGATATGCCATCTGACACGGCGATCGTGGCGAATTCGAGCCCGACAGCCCCCGCTTCACGGACGCCGATCTTCGCGAAGCCAGCGAGCTTCTGGCCCGTGACGTTGCATGGCGTCACCTCGTTGCCAGCCGATACGACCCCCACCTGTACCTTGGCGAAGTCGTCCTCACCGAGGCCGACCGCCCGCAGCATCGCGCGAGCCCCTGCCTTGGCCGGTCCGATCGTTACATCCTGGGAGTGAATCTTCTTCGACATGGCAACAGCGTACATCTCTCGAATCGCCACGGAATCTTCGGGATGAAAGTGCATCCGCTACTCAGATTCGTCTTCTAACCTCGCATCTCGATGCCCTGGACCACCGAAACATTCCCTGAAATCCCCGCCATCGAGCAGCAGCCTCCCGGAAGGAAGCCGAAGCGCGGTTGGAGCCTCCCCCAGAAGCTGGTCGTATGGCTCCTGTCGCTGCTCGTCGTCGCCGTGTTCGGCGGCTATCTGTTCCTCAGCTACACCGAGAGCAAGATCGATCGCATTGCCGCGGCCGATCTGACATCGCTCAACGTCCAGCCCATCGCCGCAGGTCAGTCACCCAACTTCCTCATCGTCGGCGTCGATGACCGATCCACCCTTCCAGCCAGCTGGGATGACTATTTCGGTGAGTTTGCCGGCCGCCGAACGGACGTCATGATGGTGGCGCACCTCACCGAGAATTCCGGTATCCAGATGCTCAGCATTCCCCGCGACCTCAAGTCTGAGATCCCGGGCGGGGGCACGAACCGCATCAACGCTGCCTACGTGATCGGCGGTCCTGACCTACTCGTCACCACCATTCAGCAGCAGCTCGGGATTCCGATCCATCACTACGTCGAGATCGACTTCGCCGGCGTCGGGGCGGTTGTCGACTCGCTCGGTGGGGTCACCATCGACTTCCCGTACGCGGCACGCGATTCGAAGTCCGGCTTCTCGACCAGTGCAGGCACGCATACGCTCAACGGTGAACAGGCAGTTGCGTATGCACGCTCGCGGCACTACTCGGAGAACATCAACGGAACATGGACGAGCTCTGGGGGCGGTGACATCGCCCGAACCGGCCGGCAGCAGCAGATCCTCATCGCCCTGTTCTCGCAGGTCACCTCACCATCAAGCGCGTTCAACCTACCGAGCTTCCTGCCGACATTCGCCGATCAGATCACGGCAGACGAAGGTCTCACGTTGGCGCTCATGGCCGACCTCGGCCGCCAGGCGCTCGGCGTGGACTCCCGCGATATCGATGCTGCGACGCTCCCCGTCAAGAACTCACAGGGCTCAGACGGACGGTCGTATGTGGTTCCGATCGATACGACCCAGGCGATGATCGACGCGTTTCTCGCTGGCCAGCCGCTCAAGTAGCAGCTACTCGACCATCGTGGCGACGGCGTCGAGGAATGTTTGCACCTCGTCCTCCGAGTTGTAGGCGTGCACGGACGCCCGGACGAGCGAATCGATCCCTCGCATCCGCATGTCATACGGCGCCGAGTTGATGGTCGAATACGACACGTTGATCGATTGCCTCGCCAGCCGGTCCATGACCTCGATCGCTTCCTTCCCATCGACGGTGAAACTCACGATCGCGCCCTTGACGGTTCCCCGGTCCAACACGTGAACACCGTCGAGAACCCCGAGGCCGGCCCGCATGGTCGCGGACAGATCGCGGATCCGTTCCCATATCGCATCGACGCCGATGTCGATGGCGTATCGACACGCGACTCCGAATCCCAGCACGTTGGCCCACGACTTCTCCCAGGTCTCGAGACGCCGGGCATCTGAGCGCAGTGTGATGGTCCTGTCGGTGACCATGGTCGAATGATTGTCGACGAACACTGGGCTGAGGCCGTCGAGCGACTGCTCGTTCACATAGGCGAATCCGATACCTCGGGGTCCCCGCAGAAACTTGCGCGAGGTCGATGTCAGGAAGTCGCATCCGATCTCGGCCACGTCGATCGGCATCTGGCCAACCGACTGGCATGCGTCGAGGAGGAACGGGACACCATGTTCCCGGGCGATGCGTCCGACCTGTGCAGCCGGGTTGACAACCCCTCCGTTCGTCGGCACGTGGTTGAGGGTGATCAACGTCGTACGTTCGTCGATCATCGTCGCGAGAGCCTCGATGTCCATCTCACCTGTCGGGCCATCGGGTACAACGATCGTCTCGACACCGAAGCGTGACTGCAACTGGATGAAGGCTGCCCAGTTCGAACCGTATTCGGTCGTCGTTGTGAGGATCCTGTCTCCCTCGGCGTGTGGCAGGGAATAGACGACCTTGTCCCATGCCGTGGTCGCCGAGTCGACGATCGCGATCTCATGGCTCTTGGCTCCGATCAGCTCGGCCACCGTGGCATACACATCCTCTGTCTCATCGACGGCCTGTCGAAACGCCTCGTAGCCGCCAATCGTTGCCTCGGCTTGGATGTAGCCACGCAACGTTTCGATGACCGGGGTCGGCATCAAAGCTGCGCCGGCATTGTTGAGGTGATTGACGTGCGTGACCCCCGGTGTGTCTGCTCGGAGGCGTGCTACGTCGATCACGGAACCAACCGACCCTCCATGCCGCCCGCCACGGTGACGACCTGCCCGGTCTGGTGGGCAGAGAGCGTGTCGGATGCGAGAACGACCACTTGCGACGCGACGTCGTTGGGAGTCGCGAGTGTCTTGCGTGCCATCGTGGCCGTCGCCCTCTCGACGAGGTCGGGGGCGATTCCTGCTTCGGCACGCTGTGGAGTCACGGTCCAACCCGGGGCGACAACGTTGACCCGTACGCCGTCGCCGATCCGCGCCGCCTCGTTCTTGAGTGAGAGCAACAGGCCGGTGTTGATGGCCCCCTTGGCTGCTGCGTAATCAGCAGATCCGGCTTCGCCGAACAGACCTGCCGTTGATCCGGTGAGGATCAACGATCCACGCCCGGTGGTCCGCGCATGTCGAAAGAACGCCCTGGCCGTCAGAAATGCCGTCGTCAGATTCGTATCGACCGTCTCGCGCCATCGATCGATCGGCATGTCCCAGATCGGAAGGTCTCCCGTTGGGTACCGACCGGCGTTGGCGACGCAGATGTCGAGCCCGCCCATCGCCTCGATCGCGGATGCGAACAGCCGATCGACCTGGTCGGGATCCGTGAGCTCTGCTGCCAAGGCGTGGCCCCCGATCTCGTCAGCGAGGTCGTGAGCGGTCGCGGACGTGCGGTAGTGGACCGCAACCACCGCACCCTCATCGGCAAAGGCTCGACAGATCGCTGCGCCGATCCCTCCGGACCCGCCGGTGACCAGCACCCTGAAGTTGCCAAGACCCGTATCCATCGCACCACGATAGGCCACTGGCAGACCGAGCCTCGGTACGCTGCGGAGCGGCGAGACGAGGAGATCTGCGTGGAACTACCGGACGAAGTGAAGGCTGCCCTTGACGAGAAGGTGTTCGTGCATGTGGCGACCGTCAACCCGGACGGATCCCCCCACGTGTCGGCGATGTGGGTCGGACGAGACGGCGACACGGTTCTGCTGTCGACTGCAACCGGCCGTGTCAAGACCCGCAACATCAAGGCTGACCGCCGTGTTGCGCTTTCGTTCACACCACCGGGCAAGCCGTACACCAACATCGTGATGCAAGGTCGAGTGACATCGATCGCTGAGGATGGCACCTGGTTGATCGATGCACTGAGCGACAAGTATTTGAACCGTCCCGATTACAACGGACCCGAGGGCGAAGTGCGCGTCAACTACGAGGTGACCATCGATGCAATCGGACGCTGGGGATGATCGCATTCACCGTCACGACGCGTCGGTGATCACTCTTCGATGTCGGGTCCGCGTCGTGCCCTGCGAGCGGATGCTGCGCTGCGCTTCTGATCCGCTCGGCGGCTCTTGAGCTTCGCTCGGTCAGCGTTGCCCGCCTGCTCTTCCACGAATCTGATGAACGAGTCGAGCCGAGCCCCTTCGAGCTCGCCTTCGTCAACGGCAGCTCGGACGGCACAGCCCGGTTCTGCTTTGTGTGAGCAGTCACGGAACCGACAGCGAAGCGAGAGACGGTCGATGTCATCGAACATCTGCTCGACACCGCCGCCCTCGCCGGACAACCCGAGCGATCGCACACCGGGGTTGTCGATGAGCATCCCTCCATCTGGGAGCAGATGAAGTTCGCGGTGCGTCGTCGTATGTCTCCCCTTGTTGTCACGTGTACGCACATCGCCGACCCATGCGACCTCGTCGTCCATCAAGGCGTTGACGAGCGACGATTTGCCTGCGCCGGATTCCCCGATCAAGGTTGCTGTCCGTCCTTTGAGGGCGTCGCGTATCCGATCGAGACCTTCGCCGGTTTCCACCGAAACCGGGATCACTGGTACCTCGACCCCCCAGGAGCGGAGGTCTCGTTCGCTTGCATCGGTCGAGGCTACAAGGTCCACTTTGGAGAGCACGACGATCGGCTCCACACCCAGGTCCCAACCGAACGCGAGGAACCGCAGAACCTTGCTCCGGCGTAGCGGTCGATCGACTCCGAAGACGACGAAGACCGCATCCACGTTCGCTGCAACGGTCTGCACCCCATCATCTCCGATGTCCCGTTCAAGCACCGTCGATCGTGGGAGTCGAGCCGTGACCGTCTCGTTGTCAACAACAACCCAATCGCCGATCGCCAACGGAGTCGATCTGGGGAAGGTTGCGTGCACGAGTCGCTCACCATCTGCGACGAGCACTTTGACGCCATCGTGGCGAACGACCCTGGCAGGCGTACCAGCGGCACCGACCTCTGCCGACGTGGCCTCCCAATGGTCGGACCATCCGAGAGCAACGAGGCCGGGGGACACCCCGGGGGGTTCAGCCAAGCGCACGGTCCAGGTCGGACAACAGGTCGTCGACGTGCTCGATCCCGACCGAAAGCCGGACAAGCGACTCCGGGACCTCCAAATCGGTGCCTTCCACCGAGGCATGCGTCATCGACGCGGGGATTTCGATGAGGGACTCGACACCGCCGAGTGATTCCGCAAGGAAGAACAGCCGTGTGCGGGTCACGAGCCGGTTCGCAGCCTCCAACCCCCCTCGTGGTGTGAACGACACCATGCCGCCGAATCCCGACATCTGCCGTGCAGCCACCTCGTGGCCGGGATCGGTCGCAAGACCGGGGTACCACACGTGCTCAACCCGTGGATCGTCGGCCAGGAAGGCTGCGATTGCGCCCGCGTTGGCGCAGTGTCTGTCCATGCGCACTCCGAGGGTCTTGATGCCGCGGAGCGTCAGGTACGAGTCGAACGGACCGGGCACGGGCCCTGTCGCGTTCTGAAGGAATCGCAGGCGCTCGAGCAGCTCGGCGCTGTCCGTGACGATGGCGCCTCCGACCGTGTCCGAGTGCCCACCGAGATACTTGGTGGACGAATGCATCACCATGTCGGCACCAGCGGCGAGAGGCTGCTGCAGATATGGGGTTGCAAACGTGTTGTCGACCACCACCATCGCCCCGGTGCCCTCCGTTGCTTCCACAACAGCGGCTATGTCCACGATGCGAAGGAGCGGGTTGGTGGGTGTCTCGACCCATACGAGCTTGGTCTTGTCGGTCATCGCGGCTGCAAGCGCTTCTCGGGAGGTGAGGTCGGCCGCTGTGTGCTCGATGCCGTGGTCTCCCAGAACCCTGGCGATGAGTCGGAACGTGCCACCGTATGCGTCGTCGGGCAGCACGATGTGGTCGCCGGGTTTGAGCATGTAGCCGATGAGCGCTGTGGCGGCAAGCCCCGACGACGTCGCCACACACCCACCATCGGCGGCCTCGTCGACGCCCTCGAGAGCGGCGATCTGTGTTTGGAGCGCAGTACGTGTCGGGTTGTCGGTTCGCGAGTATTCGTACCCCTTGTGGACACCCGGCGCCTGTTGGGCGTAGGTCGACGTGGCGTAGATCGGCACCACGGCAGCGCCGGTGGTCGGATCCGGCTCCTGGCCGGCGTGGATTGCGAGAGTCTCGAATCGATCCTCGGTCATGTCGGGAATCCTTCCTGTGCCATCCACTCGTCGTTGAAGATCTTCGACAGGTAGCTCCGGCCCGAATCGGGCAGTATCACGACGACCAGTTTGTCCGGATTCGCCTCTGCGACCCGCAGGGCACCCACCACGGCCATGCCGCACGAGCCACCGACGAGGATGCCTTCCTCCACGGCCAGACGCCGAGTCATCACAAACGCTTCTTCGTCGTCGACCATCTCGTACCGATCGGTGTATGCGGGCTCGTACGACTCAGGCCAGAAGTCCTCCCCGACGCCCTCGATCAGGTATGTGGTCACGTCGTCTTGTGTCGCCGCCGTGTAGATGGAACCCTTCGGATCCACTCCGACGACCTCGATGGCCGGATTCATGGACTTGAGATACTTCGCGTTGCCGGTGATGGTGCCGCCCGTACCGACACCAGCCACGAAGATGCCGATCTCGCCATCGGTCTGTTCCCAGATCTCGGGACCCGTTGTGTCGATGTGGGCTTGTGGGTTGGCCGGATTCGAGTACTGGTCCGGTCGGTAGTGCCCCGGACGCTCTGAGAGTTCGTTCGCCACCGAGTAGTACGACCGCGGATCCGCCGGTTCGACATCGGTTGGGCAGAGGACGACCTCGGCACCGTAGGCGCGGAGCAGATCCTGCTTCTCCTTGGACTGCTTGTCCTGCATCACGCAGATGAGTTTGTAGCCACGAATCGCGGCAACCATCGCCAGCCCGACACCCGTGTTCCCCGATGTCGGCTCCACGATGGTGTCTCCCGGTTCGAGCCAACCGTTCTGTTCAGCGCGCAGCACCATGCCGAGCCCGATCCTGTCCTTGATCGATCCGCCAGGGTTGAGGTATTCGATCTTTCCGACCAGATTGCCCGGAGGGTGGATTCGGCTGAGCCTGACGAGTGGTGTCCCGCCGATGGTTGCGACAATGTTTTCGTGAATCTGCATGCACGGAAGGCTAGAAGACACGCGCCCCCCGGTTTCCGGGTTTCTGCACAGCGGCGCTGACCACATCACTCGGCCGTTGAGTCTCGCGATTTCGTCACGGCCGGACGGTATCTTCGTAGGATGGACGAAATTTTGATTCGGGCACAGGGTCTGCGGAAAGAGTTCGGAGATTTCGTCGCGGTCGACGGGATCGACTTCGAGGTCCGCAAGGGCGAGGCGTTCGGCTTCCTCGGACCGAATGGTGCCGGCAAGACGTCCACCATGAAGATGATCGGTGCGGTGAGTCCCATCACAGCCGGCACGATGTCGGTGCTCGGGCTGGACCCCATGACCGAGGGTCCACGGCTCCGATCGCGACTCGGTGTGGTCCCGCAGGACAACAACCTCGATGAGGAACTGACCGTCTACGACAACCTCATCATGTACGGGCGGTACTTCGATCTGTCGCGAGCGGTTCTCAAGGATCGGATCGCCGAGCTCCTCGAGTTCGTCCAACTCACCGAGAAGGCAGACGCCAAGGTCGCCGCGTTGTCCGGTGGCATGAAGCGACGGGTCATCATCGCCCGCGGCCTGATCAACGAACCGGACCTCTACATCCTCGATGAACCGACCACAGGGCTCGATCCCCAGGCGCGACACGTCCTGTGGGATCGGCTCTACCGGTTGAAGCAGCGCGGCGTGACGCTCATCATCACCACCCACTACATGGATGAGGCCGAGCAGCTCTGCGACCGGCTCGTGGTGATGGACGGCGGTCGCATCGTCGCGGAAGGCTCACCTCGGGAACTCATCGAGACCTACACCCCCAACGACGTCGTCGAACTTCGTTTCCCTGTCGGCGTGCTCGAGACCCTCAATGGTCAGATCGAGGACCTGTCGGACCAGACCGAGATCCTCGCCGATCGCGCTCTGGTCTACACGCCGGATGCCGATGCGACGATCGCCACGGTCACCGCTCGGGGTCTCGAACCCGAGACCGTCCTTGCCCGCCGCTCGACACTCGAGGATGTGTTCCTGCGGCTCACCGGTCGCACATTGGTCGACTGATGGGCACGCCGATCTCACTGCGAGTTGTTGAGGCCGAAGCCAGGATCTATCGCCGAACATGGCGGGGGTCGGTGTTCACCAGCTTCCTCAATCCGATCCTGTACCTCCTCGCGATGGGCGTCGGGCTCGGCACCCTCGTCGATGCCAACCTGCCCGATGGTCTCGACGGGCTGACGTACGTCTCGTTCCTCGCACCGGGTCTCCTCGTGGCCACCGCGATGCAGACGGGTGCGGGCGAGGGGGCGTGGAAGGTGATGGCGGGCATCAAGTGGCAGGCAACGTGGAACGCCCGCCTTGCCACCCCGATCGGCGTCGGGAGCCTCGCGCTCGGTCACCTGTACTGGTCGACCATCCGGGTCTTCATGGTGTCAGCATCGTTCGCCGTGGTGATGGTCGCCTTCGACGTCACTCCACCACTCCAAGCCGCTGGTGCGATGATCCCTGCGATGCTCGTCGGCATGGCCATGGTTTCGGCCACGACAGCGTTCACGTCACGACTCGAGGAACAAGCCGGTCTTCCGATGTTCTTCCGTTTCGTGGTCATCCCCATGTTCCTGTTCTCGGGCGTGTTCTTCCCGATCACCCAGCTTCCCGGCTGGCTCCAACCGGTCGCCTACGTGACACCGGTGTTCCACGGGGTCGAGCTGGCTCGTGGCATCGCCCTCGGCATCACACCTGCGGTCGATTGGTGGATGAGTGTTGCCTATCTCCTTGCCTGGATCATCGGCGGAGCAGCCCTGATCGTCGGGCCTCTGGCCAAGAGGTTGACGCCATGAGCCAGTCCGTTCTGACAACGCGCGTCGTGCCGCAACTGCCCCGGAAGTGGCGGGGCATCTATCTGCTCGAACGAAATGTGGTCGCCACGAAGACGTTCTGGCCCGTGCTGCTGTCGGGATTCTTCGAGCCGATCTTCTACCTGTTTGCGATCGGCATCGGCATCGGAGCCCTCGCAGGGGATGTCCAGTTCGCTGGCACCGCCGTGGAATACACCGCCTACGTTGCGCCCGCGATGCTTGCGGCATCAGCCATGAACGGAGCCGTGTTCGAATCGACCAACATCTTCTTCAAGCTCAAGTACGGCAAGACGTACGACGGCGTGCTCGCCACACCCGTCCAGCCGATCGATGTTGCGTCGGGTGAAATCGGATGGACTCTCGCACGGGGCGCCATGTACTCGGTGGCGTTCATGGCTGTCATGGCCGTCATGGGTCTGATGACATCACCGATCGCCATCCTCGCCTTCCCGGCCACGATCCTGATCGGGTTTGCATTCGGCGCCGTCGGAACGGCGGGTGTGACGTACATGCGCACGTGGCAGGATCTCGACCTTGTCGGGTTCATCACACTCCCTTTGTTCCTGTTCTCCGCGACGTTCTACCCCCTCGACGTATACCCGGCGTTCCTCCAGGTCGTGGCCTGGTTCTCACCGCTCTATCACGGCGTCGCCCTCGTCCGGGGACTGACCCTCGGCGTACTCCAATGGACCATGGTCATCAACGTCCTGTACCTGACGGCACTCGGCACCGCAGGATCGGTCATCACGGCGAGACGTATCGGGAAGATGCTGCGGGTCTGAAGGGTCGAACCATTTCACACGCACCCCCAACCGAGGGCAGGCGTTCACTCGGAGAAGTGAACGTGTGCTCCCCCAGAACCACGTCGAGACCTGCGTGCTTGAGCATGTGAAACACGGCTGCTCGCAGCAAGTCGTGGACGAACACGCCTCAAAGTGCTCAGGAAACTCATCCCGGGGTAGCTGGTTTCGAGTGGCGGTCGTCTTCGGCTATCGTCGCAGCGCTGGTCGGCGGGTTGGTCATCGGGCCTTCGTGATGCAGCCGGTCCGCACGCTCGATCAAGGTGACCCGCCAGCAAGGAGACATCGATGATGCGAAACAGGGGCGAATGGCTCATGGCGATGATCCTGGCGGTATCGCTCGTCATGACCGGATGCGGCGGCGACGACAGGTCTGAGGTTGACGCCGCGCCGAC
>CBDUOH010000064.1:0-12031 GCA_965368815.1 uncultured Acidimicrobiia bacterium | reverse complement strand
GCGTTGCCGCGTACCCAGGGTTGTACGACCATGTTTTCGTGGTGCTCGAGCCCACAGAATGACGTTGCGAATCGCCTGACCGGGTGTCCGATGTCAAGGTTTGGTCAGCACGGACGCGTTCTGTGGGCTCCAGTACCCCATTTCCGTGGTCGTACAACCCTGGGTACGCGTCTGGGTACACTTTCACACTGATTCAGGAGACCAAGTGAGCGAAGGCCGTGATGAACCCAACGTATCAACCCGACGAAGTCGAATCGCGCTGGTACGAGGTTTGGGAGTCTTCGGGAGCGTTCAGGCCTGAGGTCAATCCCGATGGTGAGCCATACACCATCGTCATCCCGCCGCCGAACGTCACCGGTGTTCTCCACATGGGGCATGCCCTCGACCATTCGATCCAGGACGTCATCATCCGGCGCAAGCGGATGCAGGGATTTGCCGCGCTCTGGCTTCCCGGCATGGACCATGCCGGAATCGCGACGCAGAACGTCGTCGAGCGAGAGCTTCGCGACGAAGGTCTGACCCGTCACGACATCGGCCGCGAGCGGTTCATCGAACAGGTGTGGGCGTGGAAGGCCAAATCCGGTGGCACGATCACCACGCAGATGCGCAGACTCGGCGACTCGACGGACTGGTCGAGGGAGCGATTCACGTTCGACGACGGATTGAGCGACGCGGTTCGCAAGGTGTTCGTCGATCTGTACAACGACGATCTGATGTATCGGGCGAATCGGATCATCAACTGGTGTCCGCGATGTCACACTGCGCTGTCCGAGATCGAGGTCGAACACGAGGACGACCCGGGTGAGCTGACCTACATCAAGTACCCATTCACAGACGGTTCCGGGTTCATCACGGTCGCAACCACGCGGCCCGAGACGATGCTCGGCGACACGGGCATTGCAGTGCATCCGACAGACGACCGATATACCGACGCCATCGGCAAGACGGTGACCCTTCCGCTCATCGGGCGTGTCATCCCCGTCGTCGGTGACGACGCCGTCGAGACGGAGTTCGGAACCGGCGCCGTCAAGGTCACACCGGCACACGATCCATTGGACTTCGATATCGGAGCCAGACATGGCCTTGAGACCGTGGTCGTGATCGATACCGAGGCACGGATCACCGCCGAGGGCGGCGAGTTCGCTGGTCTCGACCGGTTCGAGGCCCGCGAGGCGGTGCGTTCACGACTCCGGGAAACGGGTGCAATCGACAGGGTCGAGGAGCATCCGCATTCCGTGGGCCACTGTTCGCGTTGTGGGACCGTGGTCGAACCCCTCCTGTCGCTGCAGTGGTTCGTGAGTGTCGGGCCGCTTGTTGGCCCCGCCATCGATGCGATCAAGGATGGGGATGCGCGCTTCATACCGAGTCGGTGGGAGAAGAACTACTTCCATTGGATGGAGAACCTCGAGGATTGGTGCGTGTCGCGCCAGCTGTGGTGGGGGCATCGAATCCCCGCCTGGTATTGCGAATGTGGCGAGACGATCGTCGCAATGGAGGATCCGACCACATGCCCGGCGTGCGGGTCAGCCAGTCTCGTCCAGGATGAAGACGTGCTTGACACGTGGTTCTCGTCAGCGCTGTGGCCATTCACGACGCTCGGGTGGCCGGACGAGACCCCTGACCTCGACAGGTTCTATCCGACGTCGACCCTGGTCACCGGATTCGACATCATCTTCTTCTGGGTGGCTCGGATGATGAAGATGGCGCTCAAGTTCACCGGCAGGGCACCGTTCACGGACATCGTGATCCACGGGATGGTCCGAAGTGCCGACGGCCGAAAGATGTCGAAGTCGACCGGCAATGCACTCGACCCACTCGAGATGATCGAGGAATTCGGCGCTGACTCGGTCCGCCTCGCACTGATCCAGTCCGCTGCACCGGGACACGACATTCCGCTCAATACCGATTGGGTCGATGCATCCCGTCGCTTCGGCAACAAGCTGTGGAACGCAATGCGATTCGCCGTCGAGTTCATGGATGTGTCAGACGTCCCCGCGGATGGTGGCTATCCCTCGAACCCGGTGGACGAGGACGCGTGGATCATCTCCCGCCTCCACGAGGTCAGTGCGGAGTTCGACAAGTTGCTCGACGAGTATCGCCTTTCGGACGCATACGGACTGTTGTACAACTTCGCATGGTCCGAGGTGTTCGACTGGTACCTCGAGATGGCGAAATCGCTCTCTGACAACCCCGATCGGGCTGTCGGGATGCGCCAGACGCTCGGGGTGGTGTTGCGGGACCTGTTGAAGCTCTTCCATCCGGCGATCCCGTTCGTGACCGAGGAACTGTGGAGCAACCTCGGAGACGGGTCGACGCTGCTCATCACGGCACCATGGCCCGACGTGCCGTCCTGTGCCTGTCCGCCCGAGATCGGCTCGCTGTTCGACATCGTCACCGGAATTCGCCAGTTCCGCTCGCAACACCACATAGGCAACAAGGTCGACATCCCGCTCACCGTCGTCGCGGCGACAACGATGCCGCCTTGGTGGATGGGGCAAGTGGCCGCCCTTGCCCGCGCCAAACCGAGCCAGGGCAGCGCGCCGGCGTCGTCCACCGGTTACACCAGGATCGGTGCCGGAGATGTCGAAGTGTTCATCCCCCTCGCCGGCCTGGTCGACGTGGAGGCTGAACGGCCTCGCATCGAGAAGGCAATCGCAGAAGCCGAGGCCTCGCTCGCACGGTCAGAGGCGAAACTCGCAAACGAGAGCTTCACATCACGAGCCCCGGCGGCAGTGGTCGAAGCCGAACAGACACGGGTCGCCGAACTGCGTGCCGAGCTCGACAAACAGCGTCTCCACCTTGCAGAGCTCGGATAGTTGATGGCCAAACCACAACCGACCGTCATCACGACGCGGGACCAGGCGGAGGCATTTCTCGACGACCGCATCGGTTCGGGCGTGATACCCGGCCTCGAGCGAATCGCCGGACTCCTTGCACTCATGGGCAATCCGGAGACATCCTTTCCCTCGATCCACATCGCCGGTACGAACGGGAAGACGACCGCCGCCCGGATGGTGCAGCAGATCCTGGGGGCGCACGGCCTGTCGACGGGTGGGTTCACCTCGCCGCACCTCCACACCATCGAGGAGCGGTTCACCCTCGCGGGCAAGGTCATCGACGGAGACACGTTCACGGCCACAGTGCAGGACATAGCGTGGTTCGTCGAACGCTACGAGCAGGAGCACGGAACCACGATCACCTACTTCGAGCTGACAGCGGCGATGGCCTTCTCGCTCTTTGCCTCAGCGGTCGTCGATGTCGGTGTCACCGAGGTAGGGCTCGGCGGAAGGCTCGATGCCACCAACGTGCTCGACGCAGCAGTCTCGGTCATCACGGGAATCGACATCGATCACGTCGAGTTCCTCGGCCCCACGATCGAGGGCATCGCAGGGGAGAAGGCGGCCATCGTGAAACAGGACGGAACGCTGGTGACCGGACCTCTTCCTGAGGAAGCCAAGCCAGCCGTGGCTGAGCGGGTTCGTGAGACGGACGCCAACTGGATCGTCTCGGGATCCGATTTCGCCGTCACGTCCGAAGCGGTCGCCGTCGGCGGCTGGCAATGCTCGATTTCAGGTGTGTTCGGTGAGTACGAGGATCTGTTCCTCCCGATCCACGGCCGACATCAGGTCGACAACCTCGCCACAGCCATCGCCGCATGTGAGATGTTCCTGGGCCGGGCGCTCGATGCTTCCTCCTTGCTGTTCGCGATAGGGGCGATGACGTCTCCGGGGCGACTCGAGGTCGTACGTCGTCGGCCCATCGTCCTCATCGACGGTGCACACAACGCCCAGGGGTTCCGCGGTCTTGCAGCGACGCTCGAGGCGGAGTTCCCTGCCCTGCCTTGGAAGCTCGTGCTCGGTCTGCGTGGGCAACGGTCCGCAGCCGAACTCGTCGCGCCACTCGTTGGCATGGTCACCCAGGTGTATGCAGCGTCCGCCGATGACTCTGCAGCGGTAGACGCCCTCGTGGTCGCATCGGACGCAGCTACCACACTCGGTGTGCCCGCTGCGGCATTCGAGTCGCCGGAGTTGGCGCTTGCGGAGGCCATCGCTGACGCCGGTGCCGAGGGGGGTGTTGTCGTTGCCGGATCGCTGTACCTCGCGGGCGATCTGCGTGAGGGTTTCGAGGTGCGCTCGGACCGCTCCAGCGAGGCGCACGTCCGCTACGAGGCCGAGGTGGCTGAGGACCCGGACCAGGCCGATGACGACGCTTCGTGGGAGGAATCCGAGATCTTCTGACCGGACGGCGTGTCAGCCCGAGAGCGGTGGACCGTAGACGGTCCGTTCCTCGTAACCTCACGGGTCGGAAGCACGGCAAGGAGATTGTGAACATGTCGGTCGAACACACCTATGTGATGGTCAAGCCGGATGGCGTAGCGCGCGGTCTCGTCGGCGAGGTCATCGGACGCCTCGAGCGCAAGGGACTCAAGCTCGAGAACCTTCGGATGCTGACCATCAGTGAGGAAATGGCCGGACGGCACTACGCAGAACATACCGAGAAGCCGTTCTTCGGCGAGTTGGTCGATTTCATAACATCGGGACCAGTGGTCGCCATGGAGTGGTCCGGTCCGGATGCGGTCGTCGTGGCGAGAACCCTGATGGGTGTCACAAATCCCGTGGATGCCGCCCCAGGCACGATCCGAGGTGACTACGGTCTTGTCATCACGGAGAACATCGTGCACGGATCCGACTCAGTGGCAAGTGCACAACGGGAACTTGGGATCTTCTTCGGGTAGCGGACATAGCCGTCGCAATGGCAATGAAGGCTCAGCCATTTGAATTTTGGGCCGATTAAAAGGTCTACGGGTACACTCTCAGGAGCCAGTTCGGGAAACACATGAACAGTCTTCTCTCATTCGCCGGCCGCGACATGGCGGTCGATCTTGGCACAGCCAACACGCTGGTGTTCGTCCGCGGTCAGGGGATCGTGCTCAACGAACCTTCGGTGGTTGCAATGAACACCCGCGACAACCGGCCACTCGAGGTCGGGATGGCTGCCAAGCGGATGATCGGGCGGACCCCTTCATACATCCAGGCCATTCGGCCACTTCGTGACGGCGTTATCGCCGACTTCGATGTGACCGAGAAGATGCTCCGCTACTTCATCGACAAGGTGCATACCGGTCGATTCGCCGCGCGTCCTCGCATCGTCATTTGCGTTCCGTCAGGTATCACCGCTGTTGAGCGTCGTGCGGTCGAAGAGGCTGCCTACCACGCCGGAGCACGCCGCGCCTACACCATCGAGGAACCGATGGCGGCAGCGATCGGCGTCGGTCTGCCCGTTCACGAACCAACCGGTTCGATGGTGGTGGACATCGGCGGAGGTACGACCGAGGTCGCCGTCATCTCACTCGGCGGGATCGTCGTGTCGAAATCGGCACGCATTGGTGGCGACGAACTCGATGAGGCGATCATCCAGTGGGTCAAGAAGGAATACAGCCTGATGCTCGGAGAACGGACTTCCGAGCAGATCAAGATGGCGATCGGTTCGGCGTGGCCCTATCCGGAAGAACCCGCAGCAGAAGTGCGCGGGCGCGACCTCATCACAGGGCTTCCGAAGACCATCGTCCTGTCGAGTGCCGAGGTCAGAGAAGCGATCGAGGAACCGGTGCAGGCGGTCGTTGACGCTGTGAAGTACACGCTCGACAAGACTCCCCCCGAACTGGCTGCGGACATCATGGAGCGCGGCATCGTCCTCACCGGCGGTGGTGCGTATCTCAAGGGTCTTGACGTACGACTCGCACATGAGACCGGTATGCCGATCGTGACGGCTGACCGCCCGCTCCACAGCGTCGTGCTTGGTTCTGGTGCGTGTCTCGAGGAGTTCGACATCCTCCATGTCGTGCTCCAGTCGTCCGGCCGCGCCTAGGTGGGCGTGCGCCTCCGCTGATGTTCCCAACGTCCGGTCGCAGGATGAACCGGGCGACGGTGATCTTCCTGTCGCTCGTAGCGGTCGGCTTCATCATCGCCACGTTCGACGTCCGCTCCGAGGGCGACAGTGTCGCAAATGTCCTCCGCGAGGGCACCCAGTCCATCTTCACGCCGATGCAGAAGGGTGTTCGATGGGTGGTCAACCCGGTCATCGGATTCTTCGATGGGGTTTCGAATCTCGCCGGACTCCGCTCAGAGAACGACCGCCTCGAATCCAGGGTTCGCGAGCTCGAAGCCCAAGCGCGCGAGGTTGCCGCCATCGAAGAACAGGTCCGTCAGCTCGAAGCCATCGTCGGGATCGATGCTCCTGAACAGCTTCCGACGGTCACGGCCAGGCTGTACTCGTCCGGTCCCTCCGCCTTCGACAACGTCCGGTACATCGACAAAGGGGCAAACGACGGCATCGTTGCCGGTCAGGCAGTGATCGATGAGGACGGTCTCATCGGGCGGGTCGATCTTGTTTCGGCAAACGATGCTCGGATTCGTCTGATCACCGATCCGGCGATGTTCGCCGGTGTCCGTGTGCAGTCGACGAACGAGACCGGAATCGTGTCAGGCCGTGGCGACGGCCCGCTGCGACTCGAGATGTTCCGAGCCACCAAAGCCGTATACGAGGGTGATCTGGTGGTGACCGATGGCAGCCGGTTCCCGCCCGGTCTTGTCGTGGGTCGCATCGCCGAGACAGCCGACGCCGAGGTCGGATTCGTGCTCCGCACGTCCGTCGATCCCGCTGCACGTCTGTCCGAGGTCGACTACGTCAAGGTCATCATCGGATGGACCGCCCTCGATGCCGACCTTCGCGACGGGGTCGTGGACACGTCGGTGGCCACGACCACCACGACAGTTGCCGACACGACCACCACGTCTTCATCGGGAGGCGACGGATGAACCGCTCCAGGGTCGCCGTTTCGCTGCTCGCTGTCGTGGTTTCCCTCGTGCTCCAAACCACGCTGTTCGGCGATGGTGGCATCCGGCCGCTCGGCGTCGCTCCTGCCCTCGTGACCCTGGTCGTGATCGCCATCGGCCCGTACGTGGAGACCGAGTATCACCTGCTGCTGGGATTCACAGCAGGGATTCTCGCCGACCTCATGGGCAGCGGCACACTTGGTTTGTGGGCGATGACCTTGACAACCGTCGCCTACGTCTCCTCCAGGCTCAGGAGCCAGTTCCAGGAGGGAATCATTCTGTCCGGCTCGATCGTGGTGGTGCTCACCATCGCTGGTCAACTGCTGTTCGTCGTGCTCGGAACCTTGTTCGGACAGAACCTGTTCAGCGACTCGTCACTCGTGGCCAAGATCATGCTCCCGGCCGCATGGAACCTTTTCCTCGCCGTTCCCGTTTTCTTGGTGTTGGGGGCGGTCTTCAAACCACGAGATCGTGGGTGGGCAACATGAACAGCACGCTTCGCATCTCGGTTCTGGGTCTCATCTTCGCCGCCCTCCTCGGGGTCCTGATGCTGCGTCTGTGGACCATGCAGGTCACCGAGGCCGCCGCGTACGACGATCGAGCGTTGAGCAATCAGGTCAAGGTGGTGACGACCCCGGCACCTCGTGGGGACATCTTCGCCGCTGACGGCGTCAAGCTCGCAGGGACAAGGTCTTCGCTCGAGGCTGTGGTGGATCTCGCTCTCGTGAATGACGACGAGATCCGCATGCTTGCCCGCAACCTCGCCGCGTTCCTCGACGAGGACACGGAGGCGCTCGTCGACAAACTCGAGAATCCGCCACCCGGCGGTCGGGTGACCGTCGGATCCGATCTGACCGACTATCAGGCGACCTTCCTCGTCGAGCACCCCGAACGGTTCCCCGGTGTGAACATCATCCCCGAACCCATTCGTGTCTATCCCCAGGGCGAGATCGGTGCACATGTCGTCGGCTACATCGGGCGACCGAACGAAGAGGATCTTCTTCGTGACAACGTCAACGGAACCACGTCGGTGGGGAAGGCCGGGGTGGAGCGATCCTACGACGATGTCCTGCTCGGGACCGAGGGAGTGGTCACGTATCAGGTGGATGCGAAACGCAAGGTGTTGTCGCTCTCGGGCGAGGTACCCCCGACAGCGGGTGGGAGTCTGATCCTCACCATCGACTCCAAGGTCCAAAGACAGCTGCAGGAGTCACTGCGCAACGGCCTGATTCTTGCCCGGCGCGACGAAATGGACGAACGCGCTGCTGAGCTCGCACGCAAATCCGTCGCCGAGCGGCTCAGCGAGGCTCGGGTGGCGGCGGAGGCCGAAGCTCGCGCCAACGCTGCCGACACCGAGGCTGCCTCGGGTGATGAATCGACGACGTCCACGGACGGCTCGGAGCCCGGTGTGGACGACGACGACGTCCTTCCGACGGATTCCGGCCAGGTGGTCGTCGATGCAGCCGAGGTGCTTGCATCGCTGAACCCTCACCTGCCGATCGACTCCGACGGCGTGTGTGTGCCGGTACAGCGTGTTGAGGTCTTGCTCGGAGGCGACGCCGTGCTCTCTGGCCGCGAACCGCGGTTCATCAGGCTCGAATCGGTTGCCGACGATGACGGGACACTCGTGGCAACCGTATCGATCGGCTCCGTGAAACATGCGGTCACCGACAACCAGCGGTTCGAGTCCACGCTCCAGGTGCTGGCCGTGGAAGACGACAAGGTAATCATCTACCACACGGACAAGTGGTGCCCGGTTCGTAGCGTCGGAGTCGTCCAGGATCCGCGTGACGGTTCCATCATCGCTATGGGGTCATACCCCGACTACGACCCGTCGGTGTTCGTCGACGGGCTCAGCGACGATCAGTGGGCCTCGTTGAGCACCGTGTTCGCGTTCCAGAACTTCGCAGTGCAGGGACTGTACGCCCCGGCTTCGACGTTCAAGACCGTGCCATACATCCTGGCGATCGAGGAGAGTTTCTACCCGATCGACCGCGGGCTCGGTGACAAGGAAGTAGGAGACGGGGGAGACACCGGTGAGGACGCGGAGCCGGTCGCCCTCACCACCCACACCGACGAATACAGCTGTACGGGGGAGTTCAAGTTCACGCTGAACGATGGCACGGTCCAAACCAAGCGCGACTGGAAGTGGCCGTCCGGTCACGGCCCACTCGACATTCACGGTGCACTCCAAGCGTCGTGTGACCTCTACTTCTGGGATGTTGCGCTTCGCCTGTGGGAGGAGCGTGGTGACGATTCAGGATTCGACAAGGAGAATCTGCTTCAGGAGTACGCACGGGCATTCGGTTTCGGAACCGCATCGGGCATCGACCTGCCGTTCGAACGCGACGGTCTCATTCCCGACAGAGCGTGGTTCGGCACCGAACAGGCGACCGGCACCGGCCGTGTCCGAGAGGACGGCCCGTGGGTCGGTGGAGACCTCATGGACATCGCTGTTGGACAGGGAGCGACGCTCACCACGCCGCTCCAGCTCGCAAACGCATACTCGGCCATGGTGAACGGTGGAACCGTGTGGAAACCTCGCGTGGTCAAGGAGGTCGTCGACTCAGAGGGCGTCGTCATCGACGAGAACCTCAAGGAAGTGATCAACAAGGTGGATCTCGACCCGTTGACCGTGCGTCTGCTCCGCGAGGATCTCCAGCAGGTGGTCAACAACCAACAGCGCGGTACCGCGCGGACCGCCTTTGCCAAGTTCGGGGACAACGTCGAACTGGTGGGCGGGAAGACCGGTACGGGTGAGGTCATCAAGGTTTCGAGCGGTGAGGACTTCCGAGAGGTCGACAACGCCTGGTTCGTCGGCGTCGCTCCCATGAACGATCCCAAGTACGTCGTTTCGGTCGTTGTCGAGCGTGGTGGGTCGGGAGGGCGTATCGCGGCACCGATCGCTCGACAGGTACTCCAGTATCTCCTCAACGGTCCCGACGGTGTGACTGAACTCGCTCCCGGATTGGACGCAGACTGATGGCCGCCACCCAGTACCGCGACTCGACGCCGATCTCACTGATGCATCCCGAGGCGCCGATGAAACCGGACCTCATGCTCGTGCTCTCGTACATCGTGGTCACCGCAATCGGCCTTCTGATGATCTTTTCGGCCACTGCACCGGGGCTCGAGGCCCGAGGGCTCGACCCGACACGCGAACTGAAGGAACAAGCGATCTTCGTCGTAATCGGGTTTCTGGTGTTCGGCATCGTGTCGTCGATCGACCTCACCGAGATCCGCGGGTTCACGGCGCCGATCTATGTGATCTCGATGCTGCTGCTTGTCCTTGTGTTCATCGTCGGAGATTCCGCAGGTGGTGCCCAGCGCTGGATCGATCTCGGACTGCTCCGATTCCAGCCATCCGAAGTCGCCAAGATCGCGGTCATTCTCTCGCTGGCAACGCTGCTGTCGTCTGCGGAACCTCCGCTCAAATGGCTCAGTGTCGCCAAGTCGCTCATGTTGGTGAGTCTTCCCGCCGGCTTGATCTTCCTCCAACCGGACCTCGGGACCATGCTCGTGTTCGCATTCGTTGTGATCACGATGCTGTTTGCGGCGGGTGCGACGATGCGCCAGCTCGCATTCATCGGTGTGGCGACGATCATCGCGACGGTCGGTGTGTTCCAGCTTGATCTGATCCAGGACTACCAGGTCGACCGTTTGACGGCGTTCGTCAACCCTGGCGCCCACGAGCTGTCGTTGTCCTACAACCAGGTGCAGTCCGAAATCGCGATCGGATCCGGCGGCATGTTCGGGAAGGGCCTGTTCGAGGGAACCCAGACGAACTACCAGTTCGTGCCGGTCCAATCGTCCGACTTCATCTTCACAGCCGTGGGGGAGCAGTTCGGTTTCGTCGGTTCGGTGGCGGTGATCCTGCTGTTCGGGATCATGCTGTGGCGCCTTCTTGTGATCGCGATGAACGCCAGGAACCACTTCGCCTATCTGGTCACCATCGGCATCGCTGCGATGCTGGCGTTCCACATATTCGTCAACATCGGTATGACGATCCGCATCATGCCGGTGACGGGACTGCCCCTTCCGTTCATGTCCTCGGGCGGGACCGTGTTCGTGGTCATGAGTGCGGCGCTCGGACTCGCCCATTCGGCGTGGATCCGACGACCGCCCCTCCCTGGTGAGGGACGACGGAACAGCTGACGTCGAAGAGCCGACCGATCCCGAGTCCCGAGCCATCGATGCTCTGGTAGTGTCGATCCCATGCAGCGACGAGCGGACCAAGGTTGGATCGAAGTCATCTCCGGTCCGATGTTCTCGGGCAAGAGCGAAGAACTGATCCGCAGGGTCACCCGCTACCACCTCGCCAGGGTCCCCACCCAAACGTTCAAGCCTGCGCTCGATACCAGGTATGCCGTCGGTGAGGTCGTCAGCCATTCGCGCCTCAGCACCCAGGCCATGCCGGTTGCCACGTCGGACGATCTGCTCAGGGCGGTCGACGACCGCACCGTGGTGATCGGAGTCGACGAGGGCCAATTCTTCGATGACGGGCTCGTCGAGGTCGCCGACCTGCTCGCAGGCGCGGGAAAGAATCTGATCATCGCCGGACTCGACCTTGACTACCTCGGGCGACCGTTCGAACCCATCCCCAGCCTCATGCTGCGGGCGGAATATGTCACCAAGGCTCTGGCAGTGTGCCATCGCTGTGGTGGCCCCGGTTTGTTCACCCAGCGGGTGGTCAAGAGCGACGAGCTTGTCGTGCTCGGCGCCCAGGACGCGTACGAGGCTCGCTGCCGGCGATGCTATGACCCGACCGAGGCCGAGCAGCAGCGGCTGGACGTCGAATCTCCCGCAGACGCACTTGCGTAACAGTCGGCCCGGGGCAGTACCGCTCAACTGTCGGACCGAGTTCCCCGATACATACTGATGCAGTGGTACCCTGTGGCCTGCACGCCACGCACTGTGGCCGATAGATTTCCGATCCAGGACGGGGTATGACCGTCTTTCAACCGCTAGAGAAACCGTTGCTACAGGCAGCCAATGTTCTCGCGACGGATCCGCTCACGAACAAGCTCCGTGAGCCGACCACCATCGCCTCGATGTCCGGAACGACAGCACGTCGTTCCTCCCGCTTGGTCATGCACCAGCATGACCCCAGCAGCCATCACGAGCGCTCTGGATCGGATCAAACACGTGCGCATCCACTCGGATGCCCAAAGGAGTTGATCCATGGGACTCTTCAA